>JBATWJ010000165.1:0-3766 GCA_049672545.1 Burkholderiaceae bacterium | reverse complement strand
TCGTCGATCAGCGTCTTGATTTCCTTGGCCGCCGCCGCCGAGCGCTGCGCCAGGTTGCGCACTTCGGACGCCACCACTGCAAAGCCGCGGCCTTGCTCGCCGGCACGGGCCGCTTCGACCGCCGCATTCAGCGCCAGGATATTGGTCTGGAAGGCAATGCCGTCGATGACGCCGATGATGTCGACGATCTTTTTCGACGACGCATTGATCGAGCCCATCGTGTCGACCACCTTGGCCACCACCGCGCCACCACGGCCGGCCACCTCGGATGCCGATACCGCCAGCTGATTGGCTTGGCGCGCGTTGTCGGCATTTTGCTTGACGGTCGAGGTCAGTTCTTCCATCGACGATGCGGTTTCTTCGAGCGAACCGGCCTGTTCTTCAGTGCGCGACGACAGGTCGGCGTTGCCGGCGGCGATCTGGGCCGAGGCGGTGGCAATGGTGTCGGTGCCGGCGCGCACCTGGCCGACCACCTGGGCCAGGCTGGTGCGCATGAGCTTCATCGCATACAACAGGCTGCTGGCATCCTTGGCTCGGGTGTCGACCTCGACCGTCAGATCACCGGCCGCAATTCTGCCGGCGATTTCCGCGGCGTAGTGCGGCTCGCCGCCGAGTTGGCGGGTCAGGTTGCGGGTGATCAGTACACCGAGCGCCATGCCTGCCAGAACGCTGGCGGCGACCAGCAACAACATGATGCTGCGGCTGGAGCGATAGAGAAGGGCGGCTTCTTCCGCCGCTTCCTTGGCCCGCGCTTCCTTCTGCTTCGACAGTTCGGTCAGCCGGTCGTCCAGCGCATTGGCGTATCTGCGCGTATCGTTCAACGCTTGGCTCAGTTCGGCGCTGCGCTGCTGCAGTGCGTCGCCGGCGGCCAGCGTCAACGCCTGCTCCATCGTCCGCTCGTAATCGACCGCGATTCTGGCGTATTCGGCAAAAATTTCCTGCGCACGCGCAGTGGCGAACAGCGGCTTGGCCTGCTCCAGATTCCGGTTGACGTCGGCCAGGTACTTCTTGATGTTGGCACGGTTCGAAGCGCGTTCTTCCTCGGTAGTCGACAGCAGGAAATTGGCGCGTGCGCGGCCTATGTAGATCAGGCCGATATTGGCTTCCTTGATATAGGAAATCCCCAGCAGTTCGTTGCCGTACATGCGGTCCGCGCTGGCGCTGATGCGACCCATGTTGACAATGCCGATGCCGGCCACGATCGCACCCAGCACCGAGACCGCCAGAAAGGCGACGATCAGGCGGGTTCCGACTTTGATGCGCTTAAACATTTTTACGCTCCGCTGGCGAGGTTGAGGGAGTACCGGCGCCGTCCGGGCGCTTTGGTTTTTAAAAGGGAAATAGCGCTCAAGCCGCCAGTTTTTCGAGCAGGCCGAAGTCCTCGTCCGACAGCAGGGATTCAAAGTCGAGCAACGCCAGCAAACGCTGCCCGATCAGGCCAAAGCCGCGCAGGCAGTCTTGATTCCAGCCGAAGTTCATGCGCGGTGCCGGCCGGATCTGGGCCGCTTCGAGCCTGAGCACATCCGACACACCATCGACCAGCATGCCGATCACACGCTCGCGCATCTGCAGCATGAGGGCGACCTCACAACGTTGGTCAACGTCGTCGGCGACCCGGAACCTGGCCCGCATGTCGAGGATCGGCACGATGCTGCCGCGCAGGTTGATCACGCCTTTGATGAAGTCGGGTGCACCCGCTATATGGGTAATGGCATCCTGACCGCGGATTTCCCACACCTTCCGGATGTCGGCTCCATATTCTTCGCCACCCAGCGTGAAGGCGAGAATCTCGATTCCATGCTGATGCGGTGCATCCATCTTGCGCTCTCCTGGGCGGAATATTCCGGCCCTTATGGCAAAACGGCCGTCGACCTCATGGGTGCGACGGACCGTCGGCAGCGATCAATTTCTTCAAGGCAACTCATAATGTAATGCGTTTCGATCCCGTCAATAACCGGGCCAATCTGGAAAGCACTATTCCTGAATTGGAAAAATGAACGCCTTATAAATCGATTTCAGAACCCGCATAATCCATCGATTTTAGGAAGGATATTTTTCGAAAATGAAAAGATGAACCGGTTCGAAGGCTTGGTCGAATTCATGGCAGTGATGGAGGCGGGGTCGTTTTCCAGCGCGGCGCGCAAGCTCGGCGCCTCGGTCGCACACGTCAGCCGGCACGTCGCGGCCCTGGAAACACGGCTAGGAACAAAGCTGTTCGTACGCACCACGCGCCGCGTGAAGCCGACCATCGCCGGCGAGCATCTGGCGCACCGCAGTCTGCCGCTGCTGGAGCAGCTGCAGCAGATCCAGGACGACATCCTGATTAGCAGCGAATTGCTGGAGGGGACGGTCCGGCTCAGTATGGGCGGTCCCCTGGCAGTGCAGCAGGTGGTGCCTCAACTGGCGCGCTTTTGCGCCGCCCATCCGCGCATCCGGGTCGAAGTCGACCTGTCAGCAAGACAGGTCGATCTGCTTGACGGCCGCTTCGATTTCGCGCTGCGCATGGGGCCGCTAGAAAACAGCACGACGCTGGTGGCGCGCCGTTTCGCCAGCATGCCGATGGCCACGCTGGCCAGCAGGGCGCTGGCGGCGAGGCTGGAGCGCGATGCCGGCGCACCGCTATCGCCGCTGACGGTGCCGCATGGGCTTTGCCTGCCGTTTGCCGGTCGGCCCTGGGAATTCTGCCGCAACGGCCAAGCCTGCGTGATCGAGCCGTCCGGCCCCTTTGCCAGCAACAATTCGCAAGTCCTGATCCAGGCCGCCGCGCTCGGCTTGGGCATCATCCACATACCGGCCTGCGACATGGCCATCGCCTGTCGCGGCGGCGAATTGATGCCGGTGTTTTCGGACTGGCACAGCCGCGATTCGGTGGAACTCAATATCGTTTATCCGCGCAACCGCTTCATGCCGTCGCGGGTGCGACTGCTGATCGACCATCTGCTCGCGGACGGCCTTGGCGTGAAATCCGAGGAAAAGGATTTCTGTCGCGGCGCAGCCTGAATTGCCTTTTCAAAGAAGAAAGAACCATCTCGAAGATACTTAGTCGACGCAGCCGGGCGGAGGCTGGAAGCCGCCGGTCCGGCGCGCCAGCAGGCGGGCGAACTGTATGCAGGTCAGGTCGCCGTACTCAGGGCCGATGATCTGTACTCCGACCGGCAAGCCGTCGGGGCTGGCGCCGATCGGCGCCACCGTCGCCGGCAGATGCGCCAGAGCTGGATAGCCGCACCAGAAGAACTGCCGGCGCAGGGGCATGTCCGCGCCGTTGACGGTCAACGGTCGCTCGAACGGCTCGCCGTCGTGGCGATGGGTCGGCGCTACCGTCGCCGCCGGCGGCGTCAGCATCAGGTCGTAGTCCTGGAAAAACTCTTCCCACAACACGCGCATCTGCTGCCGCCGTTCGTTGGCGATCAGCCACTCCCGATGCGTTAGCGTGACGTCGCGCAGCGTCCAGATGGCGGGGTCGCCGTCGTCGGCCGGCAAAGCAGCCGCCTGTCGCTGCGCGGCGCGAAAATCTTCCTCCGGTATCCGCGCCGACAGCGCGGCATCCAGTAGCCTGTGGAACAGCCGGTCGGCTTCGCGCGTATCGAACTTCGGCCGCGCCCGTTCATCCACGCCGACGCCGGCGCGGCGCAGATCTTCGACTAAGCGCTGCAGCTGGTCCCGGACCGCCGCGTCCACCGGCGCATGGTCGGTATCGGCGAGCACCGCGATGCGGAAGTCTTCCAGCCGGCGCTGGCGCGGCCGCGGCAGATGGACACGCCAGGCG
>JBATWJ010000164.1:0-9298 GCA_049672545.1 Burkholderiaceae bacterium | reverse complement strand
CCTCCGGCAGCAGCGCAGTGCCGGCCGCCGTCAGCGCCACGCTGCGCGCGCTGCGGTCGAACAGCGGCGTGCCGAGCGCGGCTTCGAGCGCCTGGATGGATTGCGACAGCGGCGGTTGCGTCATGTGCAGGCGCGCGGCGGCGCGGCCGAAATGCAGTTCCTCGGCCACGGCGACGAAATAGCGCAACTGTCGCAAGTCGATATTATTCATACGAGAATCATATCAATGGTAACGAAATCATATATTTGACACCGTGTTAGGGGCAAGGCAATCTAGTGTTTTTACGCAAATTCCCCTAGGGAAATAGATCCAGCCGGAGTTTAATCCTATGCCGCAATACCGTTCCCGCACCACCACGCATGGCCGCAACATGGCCGGCGCGCGCGCCTTGTGGCGCGCCACCGGCATGAAGGATGGTGACTTCGACAAGCCGATCATTGCCGTCGTCAATTCCTTCACGCAATTCGTGCCGGGCCACGTCCACCTGAAGGACCTTGGCCAGCTGGTGGCGCGCGAGATCGAAGCGGCCGGCGGCGTGGCCAAGGAATTCAATACCATCGCCGTCGACGACGGCATCGCCATGGGTCATGGCGGCATGCTGTATTCCTTGCCCTCGCGCGAATTGATCGCCGACTCGGTCGAATACATGGTCAACGCCCACTGCGCCGACGCGATGGTGTGCATTTCGAATTGCGACAAGATCACGCCGGGCATGCTGATGGCGGCAATGCGCCTGAACATTCCGGCCGTATTCGTGTCGGGCGGCCCGATGGAAGCGGGCAAGGTGATCAAGGTCGTCAACGGCGGCGAGAAGGTCATCAAGCTGGACCTGGTGGACGCCATGATCAAGGCGGGCGACAACACCGTCAGCGACGCCGACGTGGCCGAGATCGAACGTTCCGCCTGCCCGACCTGCGGTTCCTGCTCCGGCATGTTCACCGCCAATTCCATGAACTGCCTGACCGAGGCGCTGGGCCTGTCCCTGCCGGGCAACGGCACCATCGTCGCCACCCATGCCGACCGCAAGGAGCTGTTCCTGCGCGCCGGCCGCGTGGTGGTGGAACTGGCGCGCCGCTACTACGAGCAGGACGACGCTTCCGTGCTGCCGCGCTCCATCGCCACTAAGGCCGCATTCGAGAATGCGATGGCGCTGGATGTTTCGATGGGCGGCTCGACCAATACCGTGTTGCACCTGCTGGCCGCCGCGCATGAAGCGGGCGTGGCATTCGACATGTCCGACATCGACCGCATTTCGCGCAAGGTGCCTTGCCTGTGCAAGGTGGCGCCGATGACCGACAAGTTCCACATTGAAGACGTGCATCGCGCCGGCGGCATCATTGCCATCCTGGGCGAGCTGGCGCGCGCCGGTTTGCTGGATACCTCGGTGCATAGCGTGCACGCGAAAACACTGGGTCATGCGATCGAAGAAAACGACGTCAAGCGCAGCGACAACCCGGCTGTGCACCAGCTGTTCCGCGCCGCGCCGGGCGGGGTGCCGACCCAGGTGGCGTTCTCGCAATCCGAACGCTACGACGCGCTCGACTTGGACCGCAGCGCCGGCTGCATTCGCGACAAGGCGCATGCTTACTCGCAGGATGGCGGCCTGGCTGTGCTGTACGGTAATCTGGCCGAGAAGGGCTGCATCGTGAAGACCGCCGGCGTGGACGAAAGCATCCTGAAGTTCGCGGGCCGCGCGCGCGTGTTCGAAAGCCAGGACGCAGCGGTGGAAGGCATCCTGGGCGACACCGTGCATGAAGGCGATGTGGTCATCATCCGCTACGAAGGCCCGAAAGGCGGTCCCGGCATGCAGGAGATGCTGTATCCGACGTCTTACATCAAGTCCAAAGGGCTGGGCAAAGCGTGCGCCTTGTTTACCGACGGCCGTTTCTCGGGCGGTTCCTCCGGCTTGGTGATCGGCCATGCTTCGCCGGAAGCCGCCGAAGGCGGCGCCATCGGCCTGGTGGAAGAGGGCGACCGTATCGAGATCGACATTCCCGCGCGCCGTATCCATTTGGCGGTCGATGCCGAAACCTTGCAAAAGCGCCGGGCGGCAATGGAAGCCAAGGGCGCCGCAGCTTGGAAGCCGGTCAACCGGCAGCGGGAAGTCTCGCAAGCACTGCAAGCCTATGCAGCACTGGCCACCTCGGCCGACCGCGGCGCGGTGCGCGATATTTCTCAGCTGAAACGCTAGCGTGAGTGTGGAATAAAAGCCGGCGATACCGGCTTTTTTATACTATTGAGGATAAACCACGGTCTAGGAGGGGCATCATGGCTTACAACCGCCGATCCAGAAACATCACCCAGGGCGTTGCCCGCAGCCCGAACCGCGCGATGTATTACGCGCTGGGCTACGAAGCGGCCGACTTCGACAAGCCGATGATTGGGATCGCCAACGGCCATTCGACCATCACGCCGTGCAACTCCGGCCTGCAGAAGCTGGCCGACATCGCGATCGCGGCCGTCAAGGAAGCCGGCGCCAATCCGCAAGTGTTCGGCACGCCGACCATTTCCGACGGCATGTCGATGGGCACCGAGGGCATGAAGTATTCGCTGATCTCGCGCGAGGTGATCGCCGACTGCATCGAAACCGCGGTCAACGGCCAGTGGATGGACGGGGTCGTCGTGATCGGCGGCTGCGACAAGAACATGCCGGGCGGCATGATCGCGATGGCGCGCACCAACGTGCCCAGCATCTATGTCTACGGCGGCACCATCAAGCCGGGCCACTGGAAGGGCAAGGACTTGACCATCGTCTCGGCGTTCGAAGCGGTCGGCGAATTTTCCGCCGGCCGCATGTCGCAGGAGGATTTCGACGGCATCGAGCGCAACGCCTGCCCATCCTCGGGCTCGTGCGGCGGCATGTACACCGCCAACACCATGTCGTCGTCGTTCGAGGCGCTCGGCATGTCGCTGTTGTATTCATCGACGATGGCCAATCCGGACGACGAGAAGGTCGGCTCCGCCGCGCAGTCGGCGCGCGTCTTGGTGGAAGCGGTCAAGCGCGACCTGAAGCCGCGCGACATCATCACCCGCAAATCGATCGAGAACGCGGTGGCGGTGATCATGGCTACTGGCGGCTCCACCAATGCCGTGCTGCACTACCTGGCGATCGCGCACGCCGCCGAGGTCGAGTGGACGCTCGACGACTTCGAACGGATGCGGCGCAAGGTGCCGGTGATCTGCGACCTGAAGCCGTCCGGCCGCTTCGTCGCCACCGATCTGCACGCCGCCGGCGGCATCCCGCAGGTGATGAAGATCCTGCTGAACGCCGGTCTGATGCACGGTGACTGCATCACCATCACCGGCCGCACGCTGGCCGAGGAACTGGCCGGGGTGCCGGATGTGCCGCGCGCCGACCAGCAGGTGATCCGCGCGATCGACCGGCCGATCTACGACGAAGGCCACCTGGCGATCCTGAAGGGCAACCTGTCGCCGGAAGGCTGCGTGGCCAAGATTTCCGGCCTGAAGAATCCGGTCATCACCGGCCCGGCGCGCGTGTTCGACGACGAATATTCGGCGATGGATGCGATCCTGGCCGACGGTATCAAGCCGGGCGACGTGCTGGTGCTGCGCTACCTGGGGCCGAAGGGTGCGCCGGGCATGCCGGAAATGCTGGCACCGACTTCCGCCTTGATCGGCAAGGGCCTGGGCGAATCGGTCGGCCTGATCACCGACGGCCGCTTTTCCGGCGGCACCTGGGGCATGGTGGTCGGCCACGTGGCGCCGGAAGCCTACGCCGGCGGCACCATCGCGCTGGTGCAGGAAGGCGACTCGATCACCATCGACGCCCATCAGCTGTTGATCCAGCTGAACGTGCCGGAAGAAGAAATCGCGCGCCGCCGCGCCAATTGGAAGGCGCCGGCGCCGAAATACACGCGCGGCGTGCTGGCCAAGTTTGCCGCGCTGGCATCCTCCGCCAGCAAGGGGGCGGTAACCGATTGATTTACATCAAGGCGGGAGTATATGCCTTGAGCGACCATAGAAAGCCCAGGATGGCTTGGTCATGCCGGGAGTATGTGGTCATGCCAGTTGCATGTTCGGGGAAAGCGGCTGGATTCGCCGTGGAGATGAAGGGCCGGGCGATACGCCGGTTCAGCGTTTGCCGCGGCGGTCGTCGAAGGTTTTCCTGATTCGCTCGGAACGCATTTTTTCCAGTTGCTCGTGGGCGCGGCGCTTGTCCATGCCGAGCAGCCGCTCGCCGAATTCGAACCACAGGAAAGCCACTGCCATCAGTGCCGCGATCCACCACCACGACATGGCGGCGAACGGCCCGACTTCGAAATAGCGCAGCGCGGCAAGCACGACAATGGCGAGAATCAGCGGCATGGGGAACTCCTTTGCCCGGCAGAATATGGGGAAACGGCAAGCCGGTCAACCGGTGGCACGCGCCGGCGTTATGCCGAAAGGACGCGGCGAAATTGAACTGCAGTAAAATGGTCGAGTTGTCTTTTTGGAGAAAACGATGAAACGTTCTGTATGGGTTGCACTGGTTGTAACGGCCTTGGCTTCCGGTTCGGCGCTGGCGAATGCCGATCTGGCAAAGTCGAAGAACTGCATGGCCTGCCATTCGGTCGACAAGAAGGTGGTCGGACCGGCCTTCAAGGATGTCGCAGCTAAGTTCGCCGGCAAGAAGGGCGCGGAAGATCAACTTGTACAGGCAGTGCTGAAGGGCAGCAGCGGCGTCTGGGGCCCGGTGCCGATGCCGGCCAACACCCAGGTCAGCGATGCCGAAGCGCATACGCTGGTCAAGTGGATTCTGTCGCTGAAGTAATGCCTGCGCCAAGGCTTTCGGCCGGCTCCGCCAGCGCCCCGCGAGGGCGCTTTTTTTTGGCCGGCGTCGGCCGGAAAAGGGATGGCGGCGAGGGCGAATGCGATGACAGAAGCGGACAGGTGAGAAAATCGGCCGCGCATAAAAAACGCCCGGTCCGAAGACCGGGCGTCCTGTAGCGATAGTGCTGGTGCCGCTTACTTGGTGACGGCAATCACTTGGCGCTTGCCGTCGCGGAAGGTGTACAGCGTCAGCGTGCCTTCCTTCATGTCGCCCTTCTTGTCGAACTCGATCGGGCCGGTCACGCCCTTGTAGTGGATCTTGGCCAGTTCCGGCAGGTACTGCTTGGGCTCGACCGAATTGGCCTTTTTCATCGCTTCGACCATTACCATCGTGGCGTCGTAGGTGTAGGGCGCATACAGCTTCACGTTGGTGCCGAATTTCTTTTCGTAGCGCGCCTTGAATTCCTCCAGGCCCTTCTTGTCCGCTTCGACCACGCCGCCCGCTTCGGCGCACACCACCTGGTCGTTGCCGATGCCGTCGCCGGCCAGGGTCGGCAACTGCTCGGTGCAGATGCCGTCGCCGCCCATGAACTTGGCCTTGATGCCGAGCTGCTTCATCTGGCGCAGCATCGGGCCGCCGACCGCGTCCATGCCGCCGAAGAAGATGACGTCCGGATTCTTGGCCTTGATCGCGGTCAGGATCGCGTTGAAGTCGGTCGCCTTGTCGTTGGTAAACTGCTGCGACACGATTTGCGCGCCCTTGGCCTTGGCGCCCTTGGCGAACTCTTCCGCCACGCCCTGACCGTAGGCGGTGCGGTCGTCGATCACGGCGACGTTCTTCGCCTTCAGGATCTGCACCGCGTAGCGGCCCAGAGTGCCGCCCAGCTGGCCGTCGTTGGCGACCACGCGGAAGGCGGTGTTGAAGCCTTGCTGCGTGTATTTCGGGTTGGTCGACGAAGCCGAGATCTGCGGGATGCCGGCATCGTAGTAGATCTTCGAAGCCGGGATCGTGGTGCCCGAGTTCAGGTGACCGATCACGCCCTTGACGCCGGCGTCGACCAGCTTCTGGGCGGCGGCGGTGCCTTGCTTCGGATCGGCGGCGTCGTCTTCGCCGATCAGTTCGAACTTGATCTTCTTGCCGCCGATGGTGACGCCTTTTTCGTTCAGTTCGTCGATCGCCATGCGCGAACCGTTTTCATTGTCCTTGCCGAGGTGGGCGATGGCACCGGACAGCGGGCCGACGTGGCCGATCTTGACTACTTGCTCCTGCGCCGATGCGGCACCGGCCAGCGCGAAGGCGATCGCGCCCACCAGCGGAATCAATTTGGTATTGAACTGCATGGATTTCCTCCTAAGGATTGATATGTAACAGAGTTACTGCAACACTAACTTATTCAGATTTCTGAACAAGCAGACGGTACAACAGAAAAAACGGTTCGCAAAGAGTTTTTCTGCGGTTTTTTGAACATTGAACAACTTTTATATGCCCAATTTCCATACCCTCGACAAGGTCGATCGCAAGCTGCTGAATCTGCTGCAGCAGGACAATCAGACGCCGACCCGGATACTGGCCGACAAGGTCCATATCTCGCAGCCGACCTGCCTGCGCCGGGTGCGCGAGCTGCGGCAGGCGGGGGTCATCAGCGCCGACGTCGCACTGGTCGATCCGTTCGCGCTCGGCTACGGCATGCTGGCCTTCCTCGAGATCTCGCTCAACAACCAGTCCGACGAGCAGATGCAGGAATTCGAACAGCGCATGAACCGGGAACCGGAAGTCATGCAGTGCTATTTCGTCTCCGGCGACTACGACTATTTCGTGATCGCGCACGTGCTCGACATGGATGCCTACTATCAATTCGTGCGGCGCGCGATTTCGGGCTCCGGCAACGTGCGGCATTTCCAGTCGCGTTTTCCGATGAAGCGCGCCAAGTTCGCCACCCGCATCGCCTTCGACGAGAAGGCGGCCGAACTGTCGGTGCGCCTTTCCCGCTGACGCTGGCCGTTATTTATATATAACGCTGCTGCCGGCGCCGCGATGACATATCGCGCGCATGGCGAACGCGCCGCGCAGCCGTAGGGCCGCGCGGCGCGTCAGGGGTGAATCCCGTTTGATCCAATGAGTTGGCGCGTCGGCTGGCCCGTTCAGGCTTCGACCGCCTGCGTCAGCCGCGACGAGAAGGGGCGGCGTGGCATGCCGGTGAAGGCGAAATCGACTTCGGGCTGACGGCCGGAAATGATTTCCGCGATCGCCCGGCCGGAGCCGCAGCCCATGGTCCAGCCGAGGGTGCCATGGCCGGTGTTCAGGTAGAGGTTGCCGAACTTGGTCTTGCCGACGTACGGCACGTTGGATGGCGTCAGCGGGCGCAGCCCGGTCCAGTAGACAGGATTGCCGTAGTCGCAGGCATCCGGGAACAGTTCCTGCGTGCGGCGCGTCAGCGCTTCGCAGCGGGCGCTGTTCAGGTCGCGCGTGTAGCCGTTCAGTTCACAGGTGCCGGCCACGCGCAGACGATCGCCGATGCGCGAAAACACCAGCTTGTAGCCGTCGTCGGTCAGGGAAGCGGTCGGCGTCGCATCCGGGTTGACGACCGGATAGGTAGCGGAATAGCCTTTGCCCGGATACACCATCAGATGGATCCCGAGCGGCGCCAGCAGCGGTACCGAAAAACTGCCCAGCGCCATCACGAAGGCATCCGCCTTCAGCACCTGGTGTCGGCCTTCGGGATCGATGATTTCGATGCCGGCGATCCGGAGCGACGAACCGGCACCTTCCGTCAGCAGCCGCGTAATGGTGGTGTTGAAGCGGAAGCCGACGCCGGCCTCTTCCGCCTTGCGCGCCAGGCCGGTGGTGAATTTGTAGACGTCACCCGATTCGTCGCTGGCGGTGAAGTCGCCGCCGACGATCTTGTCGCGCACCCGCGCCAGCGCCGGCTCGATGCGGACCACTTCATCGGCGCTGATCGACTGCCGATCGCAGCCGAGGTCGCGCATCAGCTTGGCGACCGGTAGCGAATTGTCGAATTCCTTCTTATCGGTATAAAAGTGCAGAATGCCGCGCGTGAGGCAATCGTAGTCGACGCCGGTTTCCGCACGCACCGCCTGCAGCGTCTGCCGGCTGTATTCGGAAATGGCGACGATCTGGCGGATATTATCGGCGGTGCGCGCCGGCGTGCATTCGCGCAGGAAGTTCAGGGCCCATTTCCATTGCAGCCATTCGGGGCGGAAACGGTACAGCAGCGGCGCGTCTTCCTGACCCAGCCATTTCAGGACCTTCAGCGGCGCCGACGGATTGGCCCACGGTTCGGCATGCGACACCGAGATCTGGCAGCCGTTGGCAAAGCTGGTTTCCTGGGCAGCGCCCGGCTGGCGGTCGATGACCGTGACGTCGTGGCCGGCCTTGTGCAGAAACCAGGCGGACGCGGTGCCGATGATGCCGGCGCCCAAAACGATTACTTTCATGGAAGTCTCCTCATGGAATGGAGGAGATTGTAGGAAAAAGCCAGATTTTTATGTATTCAATTCATCATTTGAATTTTCGATAAAAAGACGAATGAATATATTTTTTGTTTATTATTAAAAGAAAAGTAGAATATTTTATTTTTTATTGAAAATCGCATCTTCAGCGTACTGAACGCTGGCGCCGGCGGCCAGATCCTGCATTTCGCGCAGCAGTTCGTCCTTGATGTCGGCGGCCAGATCGGCCGCCAGCGCGTCCAGTTTTTCCGCCAGCCGCAGCCGGATGCGTTCGCCCAGCAGCACCTCGTACTGGCTTTCCAATTGCGCCAGAACGCTGGTACGCACGGTGTCCACCAATCGGTCGAAATCGTCGGCATCGAGCAATGCCGACGCCATGTCGGGAATAACAATGTCGTCTTCGGCCGTTGGGGGCATGGCGAAAAATTCCTCGTTCGGCGATGCCGGAGGGGCGATGATTTCGGTCAGCACCGGGATGCCGGCATCCCGCATCGGAATTTTCATGGAGTCCCCGCAACGAAATGGGCCAATGGATAGCCGCGGTCCTTATAGAAGCGCCAGCGTTCACGGCCGCCAGCCAGATCGGCGTCCTCACTGCCGACGATTTCGATCAAGCGTTCGAAGCGGGCGAAGTGGCTGGGGACGGCGCCGGACAGATTGATCAGGATCTGGTGGTGCGGCATCTCCGCTGTATCATGCTCGGCCAGCACGATCGGCGTGCGTTTGGCCAGCGGGTCGCCGGCACCGACGTGCGGCAGAAAATCCAGTTCGGAAAAAGTCCACAGTGCCTGATCCAGCGCGTCGCGCTGCCGCCCGTCTTGCGCCAGCAGCACGATGCGCCCGCCCGTGGCGCGCGCCTTGCGCGTCAGGCGGCAGGCGTAGAGGATGCGGTCGCTGATGTTGCTGTGAAAATCGATGCGGGTCATGGCGGCGGTCGGGTCGTTCGGGAGCACGATGGAAACGGCAGGCGTCGTGCACAAAGCCGGCTCGGCACGCGCCGGCAGCGGCAGCGTCAGAACTGGAAGCCTGGCGGCGCATTGCCGGTCGGCGGTGGAG
>JBATWJ010000163.1:0-4021 GCA_049672545.1 Burkholderiaceae bacterium | reverse complement strand
TTCGCGGGGCATGCCCCGCGCCTGCGCAACGGTATCCGCTTGCAAGCGGATACGCGCCCTGCAAGGGCAGCGAGTTGGTTTCGTTTCCCATTTTTCCGCCGGCGCAAACGGGAAGCCGAAGGCCAGCGTCCTTGCGCCGGAGCAGTGCTCCGGCCCTTTCTTTGCTTACTTTCTTTGGCGAGACAAAGAAAGTAAGTGGCCGCCGGGCCACCCCCGGCTAGTCACCACGGAGTAGCAGCTGGATCGGTAAGCACCAGCCCAAACGCCACTGGGGGGAATGCATGCATTTCCGCTTTCGCCGGAACGACAGTTGAAAAGATAGCGCCGTCCATTCCATTAAACCCGCAGCGAGAACGACAAGATTCGCCACACCAGAAATCCCTCTCATTTCTGAAGGAACCCACCATGACTACCATCACCGAAAACATCTCCCTCTCCACCGACCCGCGCTGGGATGCCAGCCGCGAAATCCGCGCGCCGCGCGGCAACACGCTGACCTGCAAGAACTGGATCGCCGAAGCCGCCTACCGGATGATCCAGAACAACCTCGACCCCGAAGTCGCGGAAAACCCGAAGCACCTGGTGGTGTACGGCGGCATCGGCCGCGCCGCGCGCGACTGGGCCTGCTACGACCAGATCCTGGCCAGCCTGAAGGACTTGAACGAGGACGAATCGCTCTTGATCCAGTCCGGCAAGCCGGTCGGCGTGTTCAAGACCCATGTGGACGCTCCGCGCGTGCTGATCGCCAACTCCAACCTGGTGCCGAAATGGGCCAACTGGGAACACTTCAACGAACTCGACCGCAAGGGCCTGTTCATGTACGGCCAGATGACCGCCGGCAGCTGGATCTATATCGGCAGCCAGGGCATCGTGCAGGGCACCTATGAAACCTTCGTCGAAGCCGGCCGCCAGCACTTCGGCGGCGACCTGGCCGGGCGCTGGATTCTGACCGCTGGCCTGGGCGGCATGGGCGGCGCGCAGCCGCTGGCGGCCACCCTGGCCGGTGCGGTATCGCTGAACATCGAATGCCAGCAGTCGAGCATCGATTTCCGCCTGCGCACCCGCTACGTCGACAAGCAGGCCAAGGACATCGACGACGCTATCGCGCTCATCAAACACCACACCGAAAAGAAGGAAGCGGTGTCGATCGCGCTGTTGGGCAACGCCGCCGAAATCCTGCCGGAGCTGGTCAAGCGCGCCAAGGCCGGCGGCATCAAGCCCGACCTGGTGACCGACCAGACCTCGGCGCACGACCTGATCAACGGCTACCTGCCGGCCGGCTGGAGCGTCGCGCAATGGAAGGCGGCGCAGCAGGACCCGAGCCAGCACGCGAAGCTGAAGGAAGCGGCCGCGCAGTCGTGCGCGATCCACGTGCAGGCGATGCTGGACTTCCACGCCATGGGCATCCCGACCGTCGACTACGGCAACAACATCCGCCAGGTCGCGTTCGACCAGGGCGTCAAGAACGCCTTCGACTTCCCCGGCTTCGTGCCGGCCTACATCCGGCCGCTATTCTGCGAAGGCAAGGGACCGTTCCGCTGGGCCGCGCTGTCGGGCGACCCGGAAGACATCTACAAGACCGATGCCAAGATCAAGGAGCTGTTCCCGGACAACAAGCACGTGCACCACTGGCTCGACATGGCGCGTGAGCGCATCGCCTTCCAGGGCCTGCCGTCGCGCATCTGCTGGCTGGGCCTGGGCGAGCGCAACCTGGCCGGCCTGGCCTTCAACGAGATGGTCAGAAACGGTGAGCTGAAGGCGCCGATCGTGATCGGCCGCGACCACCTCGACACCGGCTCGGTCGCCAGCCCGAACCGCGAAACCGAAGCGATGCAGGACGGCACCGACGCGGTGTCCGACTGGCCGCTGTTGAACGCGCTGCTGAATACCGCCGGCGGCGCCAGCTGGGTGTCGCTGCACCACGGCGGCGGCGTCGGCATGGGCTATTCGCAGCACGCCGGCATGGTGATCGTCGCCGACGGCAGCGAAGCGGCCGAACGCCGGCTGGCGCGGGTATTGGTCAACGACTGCGGCTCGGGCGTGATGCGGCATGCGGATGCCGGCTACCAGACCGCGATCGACTGCGCCAAGCGCTTCGGGTTGAAGCTGCCGATGATCAAGTAACTACGCCGTTTCGAGCAACAGATGGACGAGTGACACCAGGGTCGGAGTTTTTTCGCGGTTGTTTGCGAAAATTACTCTGCCCCTGCTTTCACGGATTCGAAGCGAGGCAGGTAAAACATTGGAATGATCGAGGGTTCGTACCCTATGGTCCGCAGCATCGGGTGTTTTACGGCATCCGACGACACTGGGCTCCCGCCTGCGCGGGAGCGACAAACCGGAAACGGATCGCAAAAAATAACGACACCATCAAGGAGACCGGCATGATCCCTACCCTGGCCGCCAGCATCGACGAGCGCATCCGCGCCGTCGTCACACCGGAACAGATCGACGCCTTCCAGCGCGACGGCGCGATCTGCCTGCGCCAGCTGCTGAACGCCGACGAAGTCGCGCTGCTGCGCGACGGCATCGACGCCAACATCGCCGCGCCCAGTCCGCGCGCCAAGGTCGCCAGCGCGCCGGGCGATCCCGGTTTCTTCCTCGAAGACTTCTGCAACTGGCAGCACAACGACGCCTACCGGCGCGTGATCATGGACGGGCCGCTGGGCGCCGCCGCCGGCCGGCTGATGCAAAGCCGGACCGCGCGGCTGTATCACGACCACATGCTGGTCAAGGAACCCGGCACGCGCCAGAAGACGCCGTGGCACCAGGACCAGCCCTACTACAACATCGACGGCCGGCAAAACGTCAGCATGTGGATTCCGGTCGACCCGGTGCGGCGCCATTCGACGCTGGAATTCGTCGCCGGCTCGCATCTCGGGCCGTGGCTGATGCCGCGCTCGTTCATGAAGAACGAGGCGAAGTGGTTCCCGGAAGGCAGCCTGGCCGACCTGCCGGACGTCGACGCCGACCGCTCGCACTTCAACATCCTCGGCTGGGAAATCGAACCGGGCGACGTAGTCTGCTTTCACATGCTGACGCTGCACGCGGCCGGCGGCGTCGACGGCGACCGCCGGCGGCGCGTGTTTTCGGTGCGCTTCCTCGGCGACGACGTGCGCCATGCGCCGCGCAACTGGGTCACCTCGCCGGACTTCCCGGGCTTGGCCGAGCAACTGCCGGCCGGCGCGCCGATGGAGCATGAACTGTTTCCGCTGCTGTGGCGGGCGGACCCGCAGTGATACATATACTCCGTCGCATAACCCCATACCCCGCTGATAAATAAAAGAAAATTTAAACATACTCCCACCATGAACCGAGACGACATGATCCTTCATCCGGGCCGGCTGCGGCTGGCCGAGTTGCGCGCGATCTGGAGCGGCGCGCCGCGGCTGGCGCTGGCGGCCGATGCCTACCCAGCGATCGACGCCTCGGCAGCGCTGATCGGGCGCATCGTCGCCAAGGGCGACGCTGCCTACGGCATCAACACCGGCTTCGGCAAACTGGCCAAGACCCGCATCCCGGACGACCAGCTGGAGCTGCTGCAACGCAATCTGATCCTGTCGCACGCGGTCGGCACCGGCGCGTTGCTGGACGATGCGGTGGTGCGGCTGGTGATGGCACTGAAGATCGGCAGCCTGGCGCGCGGCTATTCCGGCATCCGCGCGCAGGTGATCGACACGCTGATCGCGATGGTCAACGCCGGCATCCTGCCCTGCATTCCGCAAAAGGGTTCGGTCGGCGCCTCCGGCGACCTAGCGCCGCTGGCGCACATGACGCTGGCGCTCTTGGGCGAAGGCGAGGTGCGCGTCAACGGCCAGCGGATGGCCGCGCGCGCCGCGCTCGACGCAGCCGGCATCGCGCCGGTGGTGCTGGCGGCCAAGGAAGGACTGGCGCTGATCAACGGCACGCAAGTGTCGACCGCCTTGGCGCTGCACGGGCTGTTCATGGCCGAGCGGCTGCTCGAAGCCGGCACCGTGTCCGGCGCACTGGCGGTCGATGCCGCGCGCGGCAGCGACGCGCC
>JBATWJ010000162.1:0-6950 GCA_049672545.1 Burkholderiaceae bacterium | reverse complement strand
GTCCGGGTCGCAGCGTTAGGGCAAATTGCGCGGCCAGAGCGCCCGGCAAAGGCCGATCCCCTGCCGGCTTGCCATCAGAACCCGGTGCGCACGCCGACGATCAGGTTGCGCCCGGGTTGCGGCGCGATGTCCTTCAGCACCGAGGTCGACAGCCGGATATCCTGGTTCAGCAGGTTCTTGGCGATCACGAACCATGTGACGTCGGTGCCGCCGTGGCGCTGCGTATGCGACAGGCTGGCGTCAAGCAAGGTGTAGGCGGGCGTGACCGTGGTTTCGAACGACGCCAGCCGGTCCTGCGCCTGCGCGTGCGTCAGCGACAGGCCGCTGCGCCAAGCACCCTGCCGGTAGCCAACGCTGCCGCCGAAGCGGGTGGCCGGCTGCAGTGGCAGGTTGCCGGCATTCTCCAGCGTGCCGCGTGAAGTGTCGGCGAACAGCCGCCACGATAGACCTGGGCCGCGCTCGTTGTAGCGGATTTCCGCCTCGGCGCCGCGGATCGTCGCATTGCCTTGCGACCAGAAGCGGCGCAGGAATTCGCCATCCTCGTCGATCTCGCCCTCCTCGTCCACGCGCGTGCCATCGGCGCGGCCATAGACGTAGTTGCCCACGCGGTTATGGAACAGATTGGCTTTCCAGCGCCACAGGCCGGCGGTCTTTTCCAGGCTGATTTCGAGATTGCGCGAGGTTTCGCGCTGCAGCGCCGGATCACCGATGTCGTAGGTGGCGGTCGATTCATGCGGACCGTGCGAATACAGTTCTTCCACCGCTGGGGCGCGCTGCGCCAGCGACAGCGTCGCGCCCAGCGCATAGCCGGGGACGAAGCGCCACTGGCCGCCAGCCGAGTAGGAACCGAGCGTGAAGCTGCGCTCCGGCAAGCCGGAAGCCGCATCCGGGCGGCGCCGCACCGATTCCAGCCGCATGCCGGCAGATGCCCGAAACGGGCCGAAATCGCGCTCTTCCACCAGGAATCCGGCCAGCGTCGTCGAATGCGTGACCGGCACCGTGTCGGCCGCGCCGCTGTCAGCGGCCAGTGCCGAAAAGCGGCTATCCTCGGTCTGCAGGCCGAAGCTGCCGCGCCAGCCGGATAACGGCTGGTGGGTGAATTCCCAGCGGCTTTCGGTGGCGTTGTTGGCGAAGTTGGTGACTGGTGTGCCGTCCTGTTCCTTTTCCGCATGCCGGTAGTCGGTGACGCCGAGCCGAAAGCGGAAGCTGTCGATGCCGGCGAACGGCTGCCGCACCAGGCCGTCGACGTCATAGCGGGTCTGCTCCAGGTCGATGAAGGATTTTTCCTCGGTCGGGATGCCGTAGTGGTCGTTGCGCACGCCGACCGAGGCGCCCAGATAGCCCCAGCCGGCGACGTACGAGGCGCCAAAGCCGAAGTCGTTCTGGCGTGCGAAGGAATTGGGCAGCCGGCCGCTGGCCGAGGCCGGGTCGTTCAGGCCGGCATGTCCGGGAATCCGATAGTCGGTGGCGTTGCGCAGGCTGCCGTCGACATGCAGCCCGATCGGGCCGGCGGCGCCGTCGACCGACAGCGCCATGCTGGCGCCGCGGTCGACAGAACTGGCGCGCACCTCCACCTCGCCGCCGACAGCCGACGGCAGTTCGGTCGGAATGCGGTCGTTGACGACGTTGACCAGGCCGCCGATGGCGCCGGAACCGTACAGGAGCGCCGCCGGCCCACGCAGAATCTCGATCTGGCGCGCGCTGGCGCCGTCGACCGCGACGGCATGGTCATTGGACAGGCTGGAGACGTCGGACACCGACATGCCATTCTGCAGGATCTTGACGCGCGGACCTTCCATCCCGCGCAGGATCGGCCGCGAGGCGCCGGCGCCGAACGCGGAAGCCGATACGCCGAGTTCCTGCGACAGCGTGTCGCCGAGCGTATTGCCGAGCTTGTCGCGCAGCTCGTCGCCGGCCAGCACCTTGGCCGGAGCCAGGATCTGCGCACTTTCGCCGGCGTTGAACGGTGCGGAAGTGACGACCACTTCGGGCAGCGCGCGCGTGTCGGCGGCGGGATTGTCGGTGGGATTGGGGGTTTGGGCGTGGACGGCGGGCGCGAGCGCAAGCGCCGACAGCGCCGCCGGCGCCAGCAGGATGCGGGGGACGTGCATGAAGATTCCTCGAAGAAAAAGGGAAAGGGCCGGAGCGGCAAGCGGTCCGGCGGCAATCAATGGAGGTGGAATCTCAGGCGGCCGGCGGCGCGCGCGTCAGGAAGTGAGGGACGAAAGGCGCATCCCAGGATGCGAAGGTGGGCCGCTGCGGCGCCGGCAGGCGGCTGGGCAGCGCCGGTGCCGACGGGACTGCCGCATGCAGTGCGACCGCGAGCGTGGCGGCGTCGAAGGCGAGACAGGAATGGTGCAGCGAATCGCCACCGCTGCCGATCCTGGGGCCGCCGCCGGCAGCGACCGTGGATGCCGCCAAGCCAAAACCGCTGTGGGCGATGCGGTGCTGAAAGCCGCTCCACTGGGCCAGCAGCAGCGCCAGCACCAGCAGCCCGGCGAGGGCTTGGCGGCGCCGTGAGCGGCCGGTCAGGGAATGGAAAAAGCGCTTAGCGAGCATGCGGCAAACGGTCGGGTACCCGGCGGACACCGGGAAATGCAACACAGTTGCGCATCATAGCATCGATTGCCATGCGCCACCATCGGCGCGCGATGCAGACAATTTACGAACGGAGAATATACTCCCTATGCGCGACAGCTATCTCGGGCGCCTATATTGAGGGTTTTTTACATACTCCTGTTATATCGCTCAGGCAGTGGTATTCACGTTCTGCCCTACATGCGGCGGCAGATTGGCGGCCGCCACCGGCTGCGGCAAGGCCGCCAGCAGCGCGGCTGCGGTTCCCTGCTGGACGTCAAGCGCCGTTCTCAGGACCGCGACGGACACGTCCTGCTCGGTGCGCTCTCGCGCCATGCTGGTCGCCAGTTGGGCGATGCCGTTGATTTCCATCGTGTTTTCCATTTGGTGGTGAGCTCTGCCATTGTTTACGGCCGCCCCGGGGATTTCTTCAGTCGCGGCACGCCGGGACGAGGTGCCGACTTCGATTAAAAAAATGCGCGTGGTGCGAGAAACGTTCCGTCTGCTTTCCTGTCCACTATTTACGTCAGCCTATTTTTGGATGGGGTGAGAATGAACCAAGGCAACTCCACGCAGCCCGAGCAGCAAGCCAATTTCTACCAGAGCATGGTGGCATTCACGAAAGAGCACCGGGCCACGCACTGGTCCGGACCGTTTTCCGAATTCCTCGAAAAGATCGTGGTAGGCGATCCTCAGGGTATTGCCCGCAACGCCCACCAGTACATGTGGGACATGATTCGCTGGACCCGCGCCGAAGGCGGGGCCGATGGCGAACAGACGCATGGCAAGCTGTTCGACGATGAATTGTTCGGCATCGACGAATCGATTGAGCGCGTGGTCGACTATTTCAAGGCGGCCGCCGCCGGTTCCGAGGTCGGACGGCGGCTGCTGCTGCTGCTGGGCCCGCCGTCTGGCGGCAAGTCGACGCTGGTGATCCTGTTAAAGCGCGGGCTGGAGGAATACAGCTATACCGATGCCGGCGCGCTGTACGGCATCAAAGGCTGCCCGGTGCACGAATCGCCGCTGCATTTGGTGCCGCACACGTTGCGGCCGTCCTTCCGCGAAACCTACGGCGTGGAAATCCACGGCGAGCTGTGCCCGTATTGCCGTACCCGGTTGGAACACGAGCATCACGGCGACTTCATGCAGATGCCGGTCGAGCGCATTTTCCTGTCGGAAGCGGGACGCACCGGGGTCGGCACCTATGCGCCGCACGACCCGACCACGGCCGACCTGGCCGACCTGGTCGGCTCGGTCGACCTGTCGAAGGTGGCCGAATACGGCGACGAAGGCGATCCGCGCGCGTGGTCGTGGTCCGGTTCGGTCTACGCCGCATCGCGCGGCATGCTGGAAATGATCGAAATCCTGAAGGTCAAGCGCGAATTCCTGTACCTGTTGCTGACGCTGACGCAGGAAAAAAATGTCAAGGTGGCGCGCTTTCCGCTCATCTATCTGGACGAGACGATCCTGGCGCACACCAACCTGGCGGAATTCCGCAAGTTCCTGCAGGAAAGCGAAAACGAGGCGCTGCTCGACCGCATGGTCATCATCCAGGTGCCCTACACGCTGAATTACCGCGACGAAGCGCGCATCTACAAGAAGCTGATCTCATCGGCGGCGCCGGCCTTCCGCGAGGTCCATCTCGATCCGCACGTGCTGCACGCGGCCGCGGTATTCGCGATCTTCACCCGGCTGCACGAAGGCGAGCAGAAGGAGGCCGAGCTGGTGCAGGCGGTGCGCGTGTATGCCGGCGAGGACGTCGAAGGCATCAACCGTGCCGAGGCAGAACGGATGCGGCAGAAGATGCCGGACGAGGGATTGGGCGGGGTGTCGCCGCGCTTCGTCATCAATGCGCTGTCGAACGCGATCATCCAGTCCGACGTCAAGAGCCTGACGACGATGAGCGTGCTGCTGGCGCTGAAGGACGCAATCGAGACCGACGCCCGCATCGATCCCAAGAAGCGCCGCAAGTGGATCGACTACCTGGTGCTGGTGCGCAAATACTTCTACAACCGCTGGGCCAAGGAAGACGTGCACAAGGCGCTGTTCGTGTCCTTCGAGCAGGAGGCGCAGGACCTGCTCGACAAATACCTCGACGAAGTCGAGGCGACGCTCGACAACCGCCAGATCAAGGACCCGATCACCGGCGAGGAACGCAAGCCGGACGAGCGCTTCCTGCGCGCGGTCGAGGAAAAGATCCACATTTCGGAATCCGGCAAGCAGTCGTTCCGGCAGGAAGTGGTGCGCAAGGCGATGGGTGCCTACAAGCGCGGCGAGAAATTCACGCTCGACAGCCACGCGCAGCTGCATGACGCGGTCCAGCAATACCTGTTCGAGCAGCGGCGCGACGTGCTGCGGCTGGTCAGTTCCAGCGTACGGCCGGATGAGGAGGTGCGGCAAAAGATTTCGGTGGTGGAAAAGCGGCTGGTCGACGAATACGGCTATGACAGCCATAGCGCGCGCGAGGCGCTGAATTATGTGACCACGCTGCTGTCACAGGAATAGCGGAACGCGGCCCGGCCGGCATGGCTTTTCGCCTGCCGCCGTCCCACCGGCTGCTTCCGCGGCAGAGGAGGCTATGCGGAATTACAGCGTCATGAGCGCGCAGACATCGTGGTACGAGCTGTTCTCGCGCGGGGCCAGGGACTGGCTGCGGCACAATCAGAAAGTACGCGAGGCGGTGCAGGAAAACTTGACCGACCTGATCGCCAATCCCGACATCATCACCGGCAGCCAGCAGCGCACCGTGCAGGTGCCGGTGCATTTCCTCGAACACGCGCGCTTCCGCCTGAACGACAGCGCGCAAAGCAGTCCGGAAGCCGGCCAGGGCGAAGGCAAGCCTGGCGACGTGCTGCACACCGCGCGCCCGCAGCAGGGGCCGGAAGCCGGCCAGGGCGGCCAGGGCGAAGGTGAGATCCGCCTGATGCTGGAGCTGAACATCGACGACATCATGGACTGGCTATGGGAGGAAATGCGGCTGCCGGAACTGAAGCCGAAGGCCAGCAGCAGCATGGACGAGCGCCAGCTGGTGCGCGAAGGCTGGGACAAGCACGGCGCGCGCGCCCGCCTCGACCGCCGCCGCACGTTGAAGGAAGCGGTCAAGCGGCGCGCGCTGCAGCACAATCCGCTGCCGTTCACCGACGACGACCTGCGCTTCCGTCAGCTGGCGCAGCGGCGCAAGGAAGCCACCAACGCGGTGGTGTTCTTCACGCTCGACGTCTCGGCCAGCATGACCGTCAACGAGCGGCGACTGGCCAAGAACTTCTTCTTCTTCGCGCTGCAGGGGTTGCGCCGGCAGTACGCGCGGGTCGATATCCGTTTCATCGCGCACACCACACAAGCCTGGGAATTTTCCGAGGAAGAGTTCTTCCAGGTCACCGGCACCGGCGGCACCGGCGCATCGACCGCGTTCAACCTCGCGCTGCAGCTGATCGACGGTGAATTCCCGCCGTCGCAGTACAACATCTACCTGTTCTACGCGTCGGACGGCGAAAACTTCACCGAAGACCGGGCCGCCGCCGGCGCCAGCCTGCGCAAGCTGGCCGGGCTGGTCAACTACATCGGCTATATCGAAACCGCGCCAGGCCTGCTGCGTTCCAGCGAAACCGAAATGAAGGCGATCTGCGACGAACTGGAGGATGACGGCGCGATGATTTCCACCAGCATCCTGACGCGGCAGGAAGACGTCTGGCGCGCACTGCGCAAGTTCTTCATGCAGCAGGCCAGCGAAACGGAGACGGCATGAATCCCGCCACCGATCTGCCGAACACGCCGGCACCCAGCCCGGCCGCGGCCGAAGCCGAACGGCTGGCCGACTATTCGGCCCGCATCGAGGCGTTGGCGCGCCGCCTCGGCCTCGATTTCTATCCGGTCGATTTCGAACTGGTGCCGAACAACTTCATGATGGAAATCGCGGTCTACGGCCTGCCGGTGCGAATGCCGCACTGGTCGTTCGGCGTGCGCTACATCCACCAGCTGATCCGGCAGAACATGGGACATTCACACATTTTCGAGGTGATGTTCCCGGGCGACCCCTGCCACGCCTATCTGGTCGACAGCAACAGCCTGCCGGAAAACACGCTGGTGACCGCGCACGTGCTGGGCCACGCCGACTTCGCCCGCAACAACCAGCTGTTCGCGCGCTTCATGGAAATGGCCGGCGGCCACATCCTGGAGCAGGCGGCCGAACACGCGCATCGGATCGAAACCGCGGCCGCCGAATTCGGTGCGCAGCGGGTCGAGGCGGTGCTGGACGCGGCGCTGGCGCTGGAGCCGCACATCGACGTCAACGGAGAACTACATCGCACGCCCTACCCCGCCGCCATGCCGCAGGCGCCGCAACCGGACGGCGGTCCGTTCGACCGGCGCTACCG
>JBATWJ010000161.1:0-11304 GCA_049672545.1 Burkholderiaceae bacterium | reverse complement strand
GCGCTGGGCAACGGCAACGCCGCCGCCGCCGAACGCTGCGCGCGGCGCTGGGCGGCGATTTTTCCCGGCCACTTCTATATCGAGGTGCAGCGCGCCGGCGGCCCGGAAGCCGAATTGCGGCAGGCGGTCGCGCTGGCTGCCAGGCTCGGCCTGCCGGTGGTGGCGACCCATCCGGTGCAATTTTTGCGCGCCGAGGAATTTACCGCGCACGAGGCGCGCAGCTGCATCGCTTCCGGCGACATCCTGGCCAATCCACGCCGCGCGCGCCGCTTCAACAATCAGCAGTGTTTCAAGACCCAGGCCGAGATGGCGGAGCTGTTCGCCGACCTGCCGGGCGCGCTGCAGAACACCGTCGAGATCGCGCGCCGCTGCAATCTGACGCTGGAGCTGGGCAAGGCGAAGCTGCCGGATTTCCCGACCCCGGACGGCGTCGGCATCGACCAGTTCCTGGTGATGGAAGCGCGCGCGGGGCTGGAGCAGCGTCTGCTGCAGCTGTACCCGGATGAGGCGGAGCGCGAGCGGCAGCGGCCGCGCTACGAGGAGCGGCTGAAGTTCGAGACCGACACCATCATCAAGATGGGCTTTCCCGGCTACTTCCTGATCGTCGCCGACTTCATCCAGTGGGCCAAGAACAATGGCGTGCCGGTCGGCCCCGGGCGCGGTTCCGGCGCCGGCTCGCTGGTGGCGTATTCGCTGTTAATCACCGACCTCGACCCGCTCGAATACAACCTGCTGTTCGAACGCTTCCTGAATCCGGAGCGGGTGTCGATGCCCGACTTCGACATCGACTTCTGCCAGGAAGGGCGCGACCGCGTGATCCAATACGTGAAGGATCGTTACGGCCGCGACGCGGTATCGCAGATCGCCACCTTCGGCACCATGGCCGCCAAGGGCGCGGTGCGCGATGTCGGCCGCGTGCTGGACATGGGCTACAACTTCTGCGACGGCATTTCCAAGCTGATCCCGTTCAAGCCCGGCAAGCTGGTGACGATCGCCGACGCGCTGTCCGAAGAGCCGCTGCTGGCCGAGCGACGCGAAAAGGAAGAGGAAGTGCGGCAGCTGCTGGAACTGGCGCAGCAGGTCGAAGGGATCACCCGCAGCGTCGGCATGCACGCCGGTGGCGTCTTGATCGCGCCCGGCAAGCTGACCGATTTCTGCCCGCTGTATTCGCAGGGCGGCGATGCCGGCGTGGTGTCGCAATACGACAAGGACGATGTCGAGGCGGTCGGCCTGGTCAAGTTCGACTTTCTCGGCCTGACCACGCTGACGATCCTGAACCGCGCGGTCGAGTACATCCGCAGACTTGACCCGGCGCACGCCGAGTTCGACCTGGCGCGGCTGCCGCTCGACGACCGCGCCTCCTACGAGCTGTTGACCAAGGCCAAGACGGTCGCCGTGTTCCAGCTGGAAAGCCGCGGCATGCAGGGCATGCTGAAGGATGCGCGGCCGGACCGCTTCGAAGACATCATCGCGCTGGTCGCGCTGTACCGGCCGGGTCCGATGGACCTGATCCCGGACTTCTGCCGCCGCAAGCACGGCGAAAAATTCGAATATCCCGATCCGCGCACCGAGGGCATCCTGTCCGAGACCTACGGCATCATGGTCTACCAGGAGCAGGTGATGCAGATGGCGCAGGTGATCGGCGGCTATTCGCTGGGCGGCGCCGACCTGCTGCGGCGCGCGATGGGCAAGAAGAAGGCGGAAGAAATGGCGCAGCACCGCCAGATCTTCCGCGAAGGCGCGGCGAAGAACGGCCTGGCGCAGGAAAAGGCCGACGAAATCTTCGACCTGATGGAAAAATTCGCGGGCTACGGCTTCAACAAGTCACACGCCGCCGCCTACGCGCTGCTGTCGTACTACACCGCCTACCTGAAGGCACACCATCCGGCCGCGTTCATGGCCGCCAACTTGTCGCTGGCGATGGACGATACCGACAAGATCAAGATCCTGGTCGAGGATGCGCTGGAAGTCTGCGGCCTGAAGATGCTGCCGCCGGACATCAACCTGTCCGACTACCGCTTCACGCCGGTGTTCGGGCCGGCCGCCGGCGAGTCCGCGCTGGACGCCGACGGCAAGCCGCGCCGCGCCAAGTACATCCGTTACGGCTTGGGCGCGGTCAAGGGCAGCGGCCAGGCGGCGATCGAGGCGATCATCGCCGCGCGCGAAAAGGACGGGCCGTTCACCGACCTGTTCGATTTCGCGCGCCGCGTCGACAAGCGCCAGATCAACCGCCGCACGATCGAATCGCTGATTCGCGCCGGCGCTTTCGACTGCTTCGGCGTCGACCGCGCGATTCTGCTGGCTTCGGTCGGGCGCGCGATCGAAGGCGCCGAGCAGGCCGAGGCGGCGGCCAACCAGGTCAGCCTGTTCGGCGACGACTGTGCCATGGGCGGCGCGCCGGAATACGTGAAGGCGGCGCCGTGGAGCGAGAAGCAGAAGCTGACCGAGGAAAAGGCGGCGCTCGGCTTCTACCTGTCCGGCCACCTGTTCCATGCCTATGCCGACGAAGTGCGCAAGTTCGCGCGCGCCAGGATCGGCAGCCTGGAACCGGCGCGCGAGCCGAAGCTGATCGCCGGCGTGATCACCGCCGTGCGCACTCAGATGACGCAGCGCGGCAAGATGGTGATCGTCACGCTCGACGACGCCAGCGGCACGATCGACGTCACCGTCTACAACGAGCTGTACGAAGCCAACCGCCGGCTGTTCAAGGAAGACGAATTCCTGGCGGTGCAGGGCAAGGTCTCGGAAGACCGCTTCTTCGGCGGCTTGCGGGTGGCCGCCGACAAGGTGATGGATCTGGCGGCCGCGCGCAGCGCCTACGGCCGCCAGTGCGTGCTGGCGCTGCCGCAGCGCTGCGACAGCGCGCGGCTGCGCGACCTGCTGGCACCGTACGTGTCGCCGGATGGCTTGCCGCTGCACCTGCGCTACCAGGGTCCCGTCGCCGGCTGCGAACTGCAGTTCGGTGACGACTGGCGGGTGGCGCCCAGCGACGCGTTGCAGGGCACGCTGGCCGAGACCTTCGGCAGCGGCGCGGTCGTCGTCGAATACTGATTCGGCCGATGAAACACAGCATGTTCAGGCTTCATTGGCCAGTGTTCGCCGTGCTGCTCGGCACCGTCGCCTGCCTATTGGTCATGCGCCGCGCCGGCAATATCGGCTTTTACTCGCTGCTGTTGCTGGCTGCGATTGCCGGTGTCGGCCGACTGCGGCCGGCCGGCTACCGTTTTTCGGCGCTGCTACGGGAATATTGGCCGCTGCACCTGGCGATGGCCGGCATGGTGCTGGCGATCTTCATCAACCAGCTGGTGCTGCAGAATTTCGTCATCAAGACTTACGACTACCCGTCGCGGATGTTCTTCTTCGCGGTGCTGCTGTGGGTGACGCTGCTGCTGCCGTATGGGTGGATGAAGCAATTGCAATGGGCCTATGTCGCGGGCGCGCTGGCGGCGGCAGTGCACATGTATGTGACGACCCAGGGTGGCACCTTTCGTGGTTACGTCTATTTCATGCCGATCATCGAGCTGGCGCAGATGTCGCAGCTGCTCGGATTTTTCGCGCTGTTGACCATCGGCTACGAAGTCGGGAACCGCACCTGGCGCCGGATCGGCATCGCGCTGAAGCTGCTGGCCGGCGCCGCCGGCATCTATGCCGCCTATCTGTCGCAGACCCGCGGCGCGTGGCTCAGCATTCCGGTATGCGTGCTGATTGCGGCGGTGATCCTGGGACGGCGCATTTCAAGGCGCAGGATGCTGGCGCTGGTGGCGGCTTTGCTGCTGCTACTGACCGCGCTGTTCGCGTCGTCCAGCCTGGTGCATCAGAGAGTCGACGAGGTCCGGCACGACCTCACTCAGTATTACGAGAAGGCCAATCCAGTGACTTCAGTCGGCGTGCGACTGCAGCTGTGGGCTGGCTCCTGGCTGCTGTTCCTCGAACATCCAGCGGTCGGCGTCGGTCGCGAAGGCTATTCGGCGGCCATGCTGGAGCTGGAGCGGCGCGGCATTCTGACGCCGGAATCCAGCCACCAACCGCATTCGCACAACGAGATACTGTACAACATGGTGACGCTGGGATCGCCGGGCCTGCTCGCCATCCTTTGCCTGTACCTGGTACCGGGCGCCTATTTCCTGCGCGCGGCCGGTCACGCCGACCGCGAAATCCGCGTCACTGCCGGCATGGGATTGATACTGTGCTCCGGCTTTCTGATCCAGGGCCTGACCGACGTGATGTTCATGTGGGGGGCCAGCGACAATTTCTACGCCATTTTCGCCGCGATTCTGTTTGCGTTTATCATCAGGCGCAAAACCCTGCTGCAGGGTAACTGAACTTGCCGCACCGATGCGCGGCGCCTGCCAAATGACCCTCAATCGATGAAGCTTCCTCCGAACCTGGCCCGCCTGGCCGCGATGCACCGTCCGTACAAGAAGCGGCTGGCGCTGGCGTTCCTGGGGATGATCGTCACCGCCGCCACCGAGCCGGTGGTGCCGTACATTTTCAAGGTCCTGCTCGACAATGGCTTTTCCGGTAGCCAGTCGTTTCCTTACTGGCTGGTGCCGCTGGCGGTGATCGGCATCTTCGCGGTACGCGGCAGCTCCACCTTCCTGTCGGCCTACATGATGACCTGGGTTTCCAGCCGCCTGCTGACCGACCTGCGGCGGCTGATGTTCGACCGGATGCTGTTCGTTCCGTCCGACTACTACGCCGAACACACCATCGGCCGCATCATCAACTCGATGATGTTCGAGGTGCAGCAGATCATCGAGATGATCACCAAGGTGTTTACGTCGATCGTGCGCTCGGCGCTGACGGTGGCCGGCCTGCTGGCCTGGCTCTTGTACCTGAACTGGATGCTGACCATCGTCACGCTGGTGCTGCTGCCGCTGGTGGCGATCGTGGTGCGCGCCACCGGCAAGCGGTTGAAAAAGCTGAACCAGGATGCGCTGGCGGTCAATGCGGAACTGACCCAGGTGATCGAGGAAACCACGCGTGCGCAGCAGGTAATCAAGATCTTCGGCGGCCAGGATTACGAACGGGCGCGCTTCGAGGAACGCGCCGAAAACCTGCGCCGCTACACGATGCGCATGACCAAGACCTTCGCCGCCACGGTGCCGATCACCCAACTGATGACCGCCTGCGCGGTGGCGGTGGTGATCGTGCTGGCGCTGATCCAGTCCGGCCAGGGCCAGATCACGGTCGGCGGCTTCGTCTCCTTCATTACCGCGATGCTGATGCTGTTGACGCCGCTGAAGCAACTGGCCGAGGTCAACGGCCCGCTGCAGCGCGGCATGGCAGCGGCGGACGCGGTGTTCAACCTGATCGACGCGCCGCTAGAACGCGTTGGCGGCCGCGTGCTGGAAGGGCGCGTACGCGGCGCGGTCGAACTGGTCGACGTCGGCTTCGCCTATCCTGGCCAGAGGCGACCGGCGCTGTCGGGAGTCGACCTGAGGGTGGCGCCGGGAGAGACCATCGCCTTCGTCGGCATGTCGGGTGGTGGCAAGACCACGCTGGTCAATCTGATCGCCGGCTTCCATGCCCCGACCACCGGCAGCATCCTGCTCGACGGCGTATCGATCGCCGATCTCGCACTGCCCAGCCTGCGCGCGCAGATCGCGATGGTGAGCCAGCAGGTGGTGCTGTTCGACGACACCATCGCCGCCAACATTGCGTATGGCGACAAGCAGCCGGACCCCGGTCGCATCGAGGCGGCGGCGCGGGCGGCACACCTGGGCGACATGATCGCCACGCTGCCGGACGGGTTCGCCACCCAGATCGGCAACAATGGCTCGCGCCTGTCTGGCGGCCAGCGCCAGCGGCTGGCGATCGCGCGGGCGATCTACAAGGATGCGCCGCTCCTGATCCTGGACGAGGCGACGTCGGCGCTGGACACCGAATCCGAGCGCGCGGTACAGGCGGCGCTCGACCATCTGATGCAGGGGCGCACCACCTTCGTCATCGCGCATCGGCTGTCGACCATCGAGCGCGCCAGCCGCATCGTGGTGCTGGCCGAAGGCGCGATCGTCGAAAGCGGCACGCACGAGGGATTGCTGCGGCGGAACGGCGTGTACGCCAATCTGTATCATCTGCAGTTTTCGCAGGAGGCGCTGGCGGCACCGCCGCAATAGCCTGCCGCCCATTTCACTTCCGACCCTACCGATGCCAAGCCCGCTGGTACCGCCTGAGCTGCTGCAGAAATCGGACAAGATCCTGTTCATCGCCCACCTGGCGCTGGGCGACTTCGCCTACCTGCAGAACTGCTTCCGCGCGTTTGCGCGAGCCTATCCGCATCTGCGGCTGCATCTATGGGTGGACGAGGTGCGTCGCACCGCCGATGCCTCCAAGTGGCCGATGCTAAAAGCCTATTCGCTGTACGACTGGGTGCGCGCCTGCTCCTTCTTCGACAAGGTGTACGACCAGACCTACAGCCCGCAGCTGCTGCGGCAGTCGGTAGCCGAGGCGCGCACCGAGAATTATCCGGTCGTGGTGTCGCTGGCGACGCTGCGTCCGGCGCAATACGCGGCGCTGGCGCGCACGATCGGTCCGCGCGCCTTCGTGGCCGGCATGCGGCAGCGCTTTTCGCTGCTGGCGTCGCATCATGAGCTGGCCTACCGCCGACTCGACGCGGCGCTGCCGCTCTACCGGCTGGAGCGCGCCAACCCGCAGCACATCAGCGGCGTGTACGCTGGCTGGTTTGCCGACCTGTTCGGCGTGCAGGTGGAGCAGCACGAACGCCTGCCCTACGTCGAGATCCCGGAGCGGTGGCGGCAACGGACGGAGGAGCTGCTGCGGCAATGGGATTGCGGCGGTGGCCGCAAGCGGGTGTTCGTCAATTCCTTCGCCAAGACCAAAAAGCGCTGCTGGCCGATGCCGAAGGTGGCGGCGCTGATCCGTGCGATGCAGGCGCGCGACGAATGGCGCGATGCCTGTTTCATCGTCAACGCGATGCCGCATGAAATGGCGGCGATCGGCGAATTCCTGCGCGGCCAGGGGCTGGAGCGCACCCACCCGTTTTCCGCCGAGCGGAATTTTTTCGAACTGCCGGCGCTGCTGGAACGCTGCGACCTGATCGTCTCGGTCGAAACTGCGGTCATGCACCTGGCGAATGCGGTGCAGGTGCCGGTGGTGGCGCTGATGCGCCAGAAGAACCCGGAATGGGTACCGCTGGACGCTGGCCGCAGCACGGTGATTACCGCCGCCCGCCGGCGCGACTGGGTCGACGCGGTGACGGTGGAACAAGTAATGGAGGTGCTATAGATGGAGATGACAGCCGGGAAGCACCGACAGGCCGCCGGCAGCGATCCGCTGCACGTCGCATTCTGCGTCGACAACCATTATTTCCGCAGCATGGGCGCCACCATTACCTCGCTGCTCGCCCATAATCCCCGGCTCGGCTTCGTGTTCCATGTGTTCGCATTCGCGGTGGCCGACGAACATCGCGCGCGGCTGCAGCAGCTGGAGCGTGAATTCGGCGTCGCCGCCCACATCCACCTGATCGATCCGGCGCGCTTTGCCGAGTTTTCGCATTTCATCGCCTCCACTTACTATTCGCCGTCGATCTTCACGCGGCTGCTGATCCCGTCGGTGCTGAGCGGGACGGCCGAGCGCGTGCTGTACCTGGATGCCGACATCCTGTGCGTCGGCGACGTCGAGGAACTGCTGCGACGCGATCTGGATGGCGTGCCGGCGCTGGTGGTGCCGGACGCCGAGGCGACTACCGTGCGGCGCGCCGCCGCGCTGAAGCTGTCGCAGCCGAAATACTTCAATTCCGGCGTGATGCTGATGAACGTGCCGCTGTGGCTGCAGCAGCGCATCACCGAGCAGGTGATCGACGTGCTGCTGGCGGACGGCAAGCGCGACCTGCGCTTTCCCGACCAGGATGCGCTGAACATCGTGCTGGACGGGCGCGCGCGCTATATCGAGCCGAAGTGGAATCTGCTGTACGGCCTGATCGGCGACCTGGAAAACGGCGTCACCCGCATGAAGTCGCTGGACGATCCGCGCTTCATCCATTTCGCCGGCGCGGTCAAGCCGTGGCATGACTGGTGCCTGCACGAATCGCGCGAGCTGTTTTCCAAATATCACCGGATGTCGCCGTGGTCCGACCTGCCGCTCGACCAAGCACCGCGCAACTACAAGGAAATGCGGATGCATTCGCGCTTTCTGTACCGGCGCGGCGAAACGCTGGAAAGCATCCGTTGGTACCTGCGCTATCTGCAGGCGCGGCCGAGCAAGCGGCCGGCCTTTCTCCGCTAATCTTTTCCTACGCCGTTCATGTCCGAATCGCTGGTACCCCGCGAGCTGCTGGCCAAGGCCGACAAGATCCTGTTCGTCGCCCACCTGGCGCTGGGCGACTTCACCTATCTGCAAAACTGCTTTCAGGCGTTCGCGCGTGCCTTCCCGCACATCCGCATCCATCTGTGGGTCGACGAGACCCGGCGTACCCGCGATGCCGGCCAGTGGGAGCACTTGCGCAAATACTCGCTGTACGACTGGGTCGACGACTGCGCGCTGTTCGACAAGGTGTACAGGCAAACCTACAGCCCGCAACTATTGGTGCGCTCGATCGCCGAGGCGCAGCACGAGCGCTATCCGATCGTGATTTCTCTGGCGGTGCTGAAGCGCCATTTCTATGCCGCGCTGATCCGCAAGATTAGTCCGGACGGTTTCGTCGCCGGCCAGAGGAAGCGGGTGCGGCCGTGGGACATTCCGAAGCACCTGATCTACCGCCGGCTGGATGCGTCGATTCCCGCTTACGTGCCGCGTTCGGCCGGGCTGGCGCACATCAGTGCGATCTACGCCGGCTGGTTCCGCACGCTGTTCGGCCTGGAAATGACGGCCGAAGAGCGCTTCCCGTTCGTGCGCATTCCGCCGCAATGGCAGCAATATGCCGAACGCCAGCTTGCCGAATGGGGATTTGCGCGCGGCGACAAAGTGTTGTTCCTGAACGCGTTTTCGAAGTCGCCCGAGCGCAGCTGGCCGCTGCAGCGCACGATCGCGCTGGCGGCGGCCATCCGGCGCCAGCCCGGCTGGGAAGATGCGTGCTTCGTGGTCAACGTGGTGCCGGAGAAGATGGCGGAGGCGCGCCGGCTGTTCGCCGACTGCGCGCTGCCCCGGATCGAGCTGTTTTCCGCGCAGGAGAATTTCTTCCAGTTGCCGGCGATCCTGAGTCTCTGTACCCTGATCGTCACCGTCGAAACCGCCGTCATGCATCTGGCCAATGCGGTGCATGTGCCGGTGATCGCGCTGATGCGCCAGACCAGCCCGGAATGGACGCCGATCGATGCCGCCAACAGCCACGTGATCACGGTCGCGCGGCGCAAGGGCTGGGTCGAGGAAATCACGGTGGAACAGGTGGTTGCGGCGCTGCCAATGGCGCCCGCGGCTGACAATCGCAAAGGAGAAACAGCATGACCGATGTCCAAGCCATTTCCCGTTTCCCGGTGCCCGAACTGACGGCGCTGCCCGACGATATCCGGCAGGGCATTCTGGCGGTGCAGGAAAAGGCCGGCTTCGTGCCGAACGTGTTCCTGGCGCTGGCGCACCGGCCGGCCGAATTCCGCGCCTTCTTCGCCTATCACGATGCGCTGATGCTGAAGGAAAGCGGCAGCCTGACCAAGGCCGACCGCGAAATGATCGTCACCGCCACCAGCGCCAGGAACGGCTGCCTGTACTGCGTGGTCGCGCATGGCGCGCTGCTGCGCATCTATGCGAAGAACCCGCTGGTGGCTGACCAGGTGGCGGTCAACCATCGCAAGGCCGACATCACGCCGCGGCAAAAGGCGATGCTGGATTTTGCGATCAAGGTCTGCCTGAACTCGCAGGAAGTAAACGACGACGACTATGCCGCCTTGCACGCGCACGGTTTCGACGACGAGGATATCTGGGATATCGCCGCCATCACCGGCTTTTTCGGCCTGTCGAATCGGCTGGCGAATGCCGTGTCGATGCGGCCGAACGATGAATTCTTCCTGATGGGCCGGGTGCCGCGCAAATAGGGGCCGGCGACGGCCCTCTTCGGATCGTCAGATGCGTGGCGCGCGCGCCACGCCGCCGTTGACCACCTGCAGGCACGGATTGCCGCCGATCGCATACGCGAGGTCGCCCGGACGCTGGATGTCCCACAGCGCGAAGTCCGCCACCTTGCCGACTTCCAGCGAGCCGATTTCCCGCGCCAGCCCGAGTGCGCGCGCGGCGTGCCGGGTCGTGCCGGCCAAGGCTTCCTGCGGCGTCATCCGAAACAGCGTGCACGCCATGTTCATCGTCAGCAGCAGCGAGGTCAGCGGCGAGGTGCCGGGGTTGCAGTCGGTGGCGAGCGCGATCGGCACGCCGGCGGCGCGCAGCGCGGCGATCGGCGGCAGCTTGGTTTCGCGCAGGAAGTAGAACGCGCCCGGCAGCAGCACGGCGACGGTGCCGGCCGCCTTCATCGCCGCGATGCCGGCCTCCGACAAATGCTCCAGATGGTCGGCCGACAGCGCGTGGTAGCGCGCCGCCAGCGCGGCGCCACCCTGGTCCGACAACTGTTCCGCATGCAGCTTGACCGGCAGGTCGTGCCGCGTCGCAGACTGGAACACGCGCTCGGTCTGCGCCGGCGAAAAGCCGATGTTTTCGCAGAACGCGTCGACCGCGTCGACCAGGCCCAGCGCATTCAACGCCGGCAGCATGTCGTGGCAGACCGCGTCGATATAGGCGTCGGCCTGGCCTGCGTATTCCGGCGGCAGCGCGTGGGCGCCGAGGAAGGTGGTCTTGACGCGCAGCGGCAGCGTCGCGCCGAGGCGGCGCGCGACGCGCAGCATCTTGGTTTCGCCGGCCAGGTCGAGGCCGTAGCCGGACTTGATTTCCAGCGTGGTCACGCCTTCGGCCAGCAGGCTTTTCACGCGCGGCAGGCTGGCGGCCAACAGCTCGTCTTCCGATGCTGCGCGCGTGGCGCGCACGGTGGAGACGATGCCGCCGCCGCGGCGCGCGATTTCCTCATAGGCGACGCCGTTTAAGCGCGCCTCGAATTCATCGCTGCGGTTGCCGGCGTAGACGACGTGGGTATGGCAGTCGACCAGCCCCGGCGTCGCCCAGGCGCCGCCGGCGTCGTGTTCGGCAATCGCCTGCCAGCCGGCCGGCAGTTCCGCGCGCGGACCGATCCAGGCAATGCGGCCATCCTTGACCGCGAGCGCGCCGTCGCGGATTTCGCCGTAGCCGTCGCTGTCCGGAGCCAGCGTTGCCAGGTGCAGGTTGTGCCACAGCGCGTCCCAGCGCGGCGAGAGGGTGTCAGTCATCGGGATTTCCTTCCAGGGTCAGGTGCGTCACATACAGCAGCGC
>JBATWJ010000160.1:0-5357 GCA_049672545.1 Burkholderiaceae bacterium | reverse complement strand
GGACACCGCCGCGCCGGCCGACGACGCACCGCCTTCGCACGATTGGATCAATTGATGACAGATTCCGCACCGCGCATTGCCGCGCGCCTTAGCATGGCGATCGCCGCGCTGCTGCTGTCCAGCGCCGCCGCGGCCGCCAGCAGCGCCGACCATCCGGCGGTCAAGCGCAAGTTCAGCCTGCCGCCGGCGGCCGACCTGTCGTACGCGATCAGCGCGCGCCAGGGCGGGCTGCAGATCGCGGGCAGCGGGCTGGTGCGCTGGCGCAGCGACGGCAAGAGCTACAGCGTGACTTCGGAAACGCGGGCGATGCTGGTCGGCAAGATCCTGGAAGCGAAAAGCGAAGGCGTGGTCGACGCCTACGGATTGGCGCCGCTGCGCTTTTCCGAGCAGCGCTTCCGCAAGGAAGCCACCGCCGCCACCTTCGACCGCCGGGCCGGCACCATCACGTTCGCCCAGTCCGATGCCAGTTATCCGCTCCTGGGCGGCGAACAGGACCGTACCAGCATCGCCTGGCAGCTGGCGGCGATCGCGCGCGCGGCACCGAAGAAATTCCGCCCCGGCTCCGAATGGGAATTCTTCGTCGCCGGCCAGCGCGACGCCGAGCGCTGGTCGTTCAAGGTGATCGGGGAAGAAACGATCGCCACCGCCGCCGGCCAGCTGCGCGCGGTGCACCTGCTGCGCGCGCCGCCGCCGGACGCCAAGAGCCAGAAGCTCGACATCTGGCTGGCGCCGGCGCGCGAATGGTATCCGGTCAAGTTGCGCTTCACCGATGCCGACGGCGAATATATCGAGCAGACCCTGGAGAAGATCACGCCGCCCGCCCAATATCAGGGGAGTATAGGAAAAAATACCTTCATTCCCGCAGGAAATTCAAGTGTCTTCAGAAATACCCCGTCCAGTAATATTTCTCCTATGACCGATCATTTCGCGCGCGGCGCACTGGTACTGTTTTCCGGCGGCCAGGATTCCACCACCTGCCTGGCCTGGGCATTGTCACGCCATGCGCGCGTCGAAACCATCGGTTTCGATTACGGCCAGCGCCACGCGGTCGAGCTGGCGCTGCGCGAACCGCTGCGGCAAAAACTCTCGGCGCTGTCGCCGGACTGGGCGGCGCGGCTGGGCGACGATCACCTGATCGACCTGTCGCTGATCGCGCGCATCTCCGACACCGCGATGACGCAGGACATCGAAATCACGATGCAGCAGAACGGCCTGCCGAACACCTTCGTCCCGGGCCGCAACCTGCTGTTCATGACGGTCGCCGCCACCGTCGCCTACCGGCGCGGACTCGACGTGCTGGTCGGCGGCATGTGCGAAACCGATTTTTCCGGCTACCCGGATTGTCGCGACGACACGATGAAGGCGCTGCAGGTCGCGCTGAACCTCGGCATGGCGACCCGCCTGACGCTGGAGACGCCGCTGATGTGGCTCGACAAGGCCGCCACCTGGCGCCTGGCGCAGACGCTGGGCGGTGCGCCGCTCCTGGAACTGATCCGCAGCGATACCCACACCTGCTACCTGGGCGAACGCGGCGCGCTGCATGACTGGGGCTATGGCTGCGGCAAATGCCCGGCGTGTGCCCTCCGCGCGCGCGGCTGGCGGCAGTTCCACAATACTTGACTCCTCGACCAGGCGGCTCGGCGAATGGCTTCGAATCTGACGCTTTCTTCTAAAGCAATGGTTGCCGTGCGATAATTTCTCGCTATCACGGCCTTTATCATTGCTCACTTTTTTCCGCCCCATTTTTTACAACCATGCAAACACTTGAACTGGCCGCCATCGCCAACCCGCATCCGCGCGCCGACAACGAAGACCCAGTGTCATTGGTTGAGCTGGCTACAGTCCTGCTCCGGGCAAAACGGCTTCTGGCGCTGACCGCGCTCGCCGGTTTCGCACTCGCCCTGCTGGGCGGCTGGCTGGTCGGTCGCTACAAAAGCGAAGGACATTTTCAGTTCACCCAGTCTCTTCCCGAATTCAAGCAATTACAGGTAGCCATCGCCGCGCCAGGTCGTTGGGAGGAGTTCACCAAGACGCGAGACGCCGCCGAAATTGCATCGTTCGCCAACCTTGGGCAAATGCTAGCCAACCCCGTGAGCGGCCAAAATCTGATCACGCCGATCTATCCGATCACCAAGGCGGATCTGAAAAACCTGCCGGATTCTTCGGTCGCTCAACTGGTGGCGCCGATTTCCGGCCTGAAGCTGTCCTATACCGCCGCCGATCCGAAAACCGCCCAGCAGGGCATCCGCATCCTCGGGGACTTCGTGCGCGACACGGCAATCTTGATGCGCTACAAGGACACCGCGCGCGCGCATCATATCGAACACCTGACTGACCAGAACAAGTTTGAAAACGAGATTATTGAAGTCCAATACAAACTGAAGCAGCTGCAGACAAAACGCAGTGGCATGCAGAAAATTCTGCATGACTATCCGGAAGCGGCTAAGGAAAGCGGCCGTCAGGTCGTATCGATCACCGAAGGTGGCGAGCGCTATCTATCGCCGGTCACTCAATTGGTCGCGCTCGAATCGGAAATCGCCGATCTCAATCTGAAACTGGCCGACATTCAGCGTCGGCAACGCATCAGCAGCATCTACCTGCGCTATTACGACCAAGTGCTGGCTACGGTTAACCGAAGCACATCCGGCACAGCCTTCCTGCAAACTCTGCCGGCCATCCGGGAGGCACTCGCGATCGATCAATCTGAAGAAGCTGGAAAAAGCGTCTACAACAGCATCGTCATGGATGAACTGCGTGCAAACGCCCTGTATTTCGAAAAATCGCGCTTCATCGCCGAACCCACCTTTTCCAGCCAGCGCAGCCCGAGCCCAACGATGGTCGCGGTGGTCGGCTTGATGCTCGGCCTGCTACTGGGCTGCGCCTACGTACTGTTCCGTCATTACGCTGCTCCCCGCCAGAATCTCCCCACACATTCTGCCGCTTGATTTTCATCTCGCGTCCCGCCGGAAGACGGGGCGCGTCTACAGTAGTTCTGCTCCCCTTTTCCTACATCGGGTCTGCAGATATTTGATGTCCGACGGGAACTATTTGTCATTCTCGTCAATCAATTCTTTCAAATCGGCCATCTGCTGATCCGATTGACATAACGCAACATGGGCATCTTCAGTATGCTCAACACTACGTCGCGTTCCTATCATCAATCACTGTGGTTCGATAGCCAACTGAGTCCCCGTATGCGGATTGGTTGGCATCCCTGATCAATGCGCCCTTACTAAGAAAATTTTACGGAAATGCCGTGATGCCTGTCAGTCCCACCGATGAATCGATGACGCGCTCCCCTGCTGCTGCACAACGTAACGATCAGGATGAGTTTATTGATTTGTCCGAAATCGTGGCACTGCTCCTGCACAATTGGCATATCTTGTTAACCTGCATCGTAATAGCCCTAGTAGCTGCTGCCGGGCTCTTCACATGGCTGCCGGCACGCTGGCAGGCGCTGACCACGATAGAAATCGGACAGGTGCCGCTTGGGACACCGATCGGTGGATCCCGCGACACTGCGCTGATCGAGCCGCCACCGCAAGCGGCCGAACGAGTGAAGCAGCGCGACTTGACCAATATGGTGCTGGCCAGCCGGGGGATTCCGATCGATCAACCGGAAGAGCGGCGCGCGGCGCTGGTGCGACGCACCCTGAAGGCTACGGTCGTCAAAAATACCAATTTCCTCCAGCTCGGCGTGGCCGGCTATTCACCGGATGAGGCCAAGGCCAATTTATCTGCGGCGGCACAAGTACTGATCGAAACGCATAACAAGCTGATGTTACCGACCGTCGAGCGCATGAAGGCGCAGCTGCAAGACAATGAGAAACAGCTGGCCGAAGCACAAACCGAGCGTGCCCGTCTGCAGGAACTGTTGAACGACGCCGAAAAATCCCACACGAAAATCGACTTCGCGCCGAATATCGTCGCCGTCAATCAGCTCGCAAACAAGGATGCGCAAATCCGCCAGATCATCGCCCAGCGCGCGGAGCTGGAAGACACGATGGCTCCCTCGCGCACTTACCCGACACAGATCATCGATACGGTCTACGTGGAACCGCGACCGTACTTTCCGAAACTCTCCATCTTTATGGCGGTAGCGGCATTACTGGGGCTGGTTATAGGAGCCTGCATCGCGTTTTATCGCGATCGCAAAAAACCGGCGCGTCATACAGCGCCCTGACTGCGGAATTCCCCAAAAAAAATGGCCGGCAATATTGCCGGCCATTTTCATTTGAGCGCTTCTATCAAGCCACTGCCGTGTGCGCCACTGTCTGTGGAGCCGGCGCCGGCTGCTGATGGAACTGCGCCAGCAGGCGTGCCTCCTTTTCCCTGGCAGCCTTCAAGTGGCGCTCCTTGACGTGGCCGTAGCCGCGGATTTCCTCGGGGATCGCGGCGATCGCCGCCGCTTGCGCCAGGTTGTCGGCGTTCAGCTTCGGTAGCAGCGCACCGATGGTGGCGCGATACTCGTCGATCAGCCGCCGCTCGGTGCGGCGCTCGGTGCTGTAGCCGAACACGTCGAACGGGCCGCCGCGCAGGAACTTCAGCTTCGCCAGCACGCCGAACGCCTGCATCATCCACGGCCCGTATTCGCGCTTGATCAGGTGGCCGTTGGCGTCGCGTTTGGCGAGCAGTGGCGGCGCCAGATGGAATTTCAGCTTGTAGTCGCCCTCGAACATGGCGCCGATCTTGTCCGCGAACTTGGTGCCTGCGGCGGCGCCGGTGTACAGCCGCGCGACCTCGTACTCGTCCTTGTAGGCCATCAGCTTGAACAGGTAGCGCGCCACCGCCTCGGTCAGCCGCAGCGTGCGCGCCGACGGTGCCACCGCCGTCTCGGCGGCGCGCACCTGGTCGACAAAGGCGCGGTACTGCGCGGCGTAGCCGGCGTTCTGATAGCCGGTCAGGAATTCGACGCGGCGTGCGATCACCTCATCGAGCGTCGGTGTGCGCTTGAATTCGATCACTTGCGCTGCGCCGTTGGCGGCAGCACTGGCGCGGATCGCCTGTTCGAGCGCGGCCGGTTCGTGCGCGTTGCGGCGGCCCCAGGCGAACGCCTGCTTGTTGAACTCGACCGACACGCCGTTCAACTCGATCGCGCGCAGGATCGCCGCTTCCGACAGCGGCACCCAGCCCTTCTGCCACGCATGGCCGAGCATGAACATGTTGGTGGCGATGGCGTCGCCCATCAGCGCGGTGGCGATGCGGCCGGCATCGATGAAGTCGATCTGCTCGGTGCCGCAGGCGGTGCGGATCTTGTTCTCGGCCGCCGCACCCGGATACTGCCAGTCCGGGTTGCGTACGAAGGCGGCGGTCGGCGTGCGGGTGGCGTTGACGGCGGCATGCGTGCGGCCTTCGCC
>JBATWJ010000159.1:0-4495 GCA_049672545.1 Burkholderiaceae bacterium | reverse complement strand
GCTGTCAAAGCGTTGTGTTTGTCAGCAGCAGAGAAACGAGATTATGCGGCATTTCCAAGAACTCGTCAACTGCTTTTTTACCGCTACGTCGACCATTCCGAACTTCCCCACCCCCTGCACTTCCCTTCCCCGCCCTGCAGAATCCCCCCGGCCAGCTCTTCTCAACCAGCCCCAGGACCACCCCGCAAGCAACGGGACGCGAACTATATCAAAGGTGACGGAATGAAGGCAAGCGCTTCTCGACAAAAGCCTTCATTCCTTCCTTCTGGTCTTCGGTGGCGAAGGTGCTGTGGAACAGACGGCGCTCGAAATGGATGCCTTCCGACAACGGCCCCTCGTAGGCGTTGTTGACCGCTTCCTTGATCATCATCGCGATCGGCAGCGACATCGAGGCGACCGTGGTGGCGGCGGCCAGCGCTTCCTCCAGTAGCTTGTCGGCCGGCACCACGCGCGACACCAATCCGGCGCGCTCGGCTTCGGCGGCGTCCATCATGCGCGCGGTCAGGCACATGTCCATCGCCTTCGCCTTCGATACCGCGCGCGGCAGCCGCTGGGTGCCGCCAGCGCCGGGCATGGTGCCGAGCTTGACTTCCGGTTGGCCGAACTTGGCGCTGTCGGCGGCAATAATGAAATCGCACATCATCGCCAGTTCACAGCCGCCACCCAGGGCGTAGCCGGCGACCGCGGCGATCACCGGCTTGCGCACGCGGCGGATCTGCTCCCAGTTGCGGGTGATGTAGTCGCCCATGTAGGCGTCCATATACGAGTAGCTCGCCATGGCGCCGATATCGGCGCCGGCGGCGAACGCCTTTTCGCTGCCGGTCAGGACGATGCAGCCGATGCCCTGGTCGGCATCGAACTTCAGCAACGCCGCGCCCAGTTCGTCCATCAACTGGTCGTTCAGCGCATTCAGGGCCTTCGGCCGGTTCAGCCGGATCAGGCCGACGCGCCCGTGCGTTTCCACCAGAATGTTTTGGTAATCCATGCCGCGCTCCCGTGTCAAAGAAAATTGGTCGGCCTGCATTGTAGCGCCGGAATCGCGGGCTCTTGCGGCACCCGATTAAAAAACCGACCGGTCGGTTTTTTAATTAAAATCATTCCCGATCAACGCATTCAATGCATTCCAACCAAGAATCGGGAGACGCCATGCCAGACATCTTGCTGAACCGCGACGGCGCGGTGGCCACCATCACACTGAACCGGCCCGACAAGCTGAACAGCTTCACCAGCGCGATGCACGAACAGTTGCGCGCCGCGCTGGACAGCGTCGAAGCCGACCGCGCGGTGCGCGCGCTGGTATTGACCGGTGCCGGACGCGGCTTTTGCGCCGGCCAGGATCTGGCCGACCTGAGTTTCGAGCCGGGCGCGATGACCGACCTCGGCGACCTGATCGAACAGAACTTCAATCCGCTGGTGCGGCGCATCCAGGCCTTGCCGATCCCGGTAGTGGCCAGCGTGCGTGGCGTGGCCGCCGGCGCCGGCGCCAACCTGGCGCTGGCCTGCGATATCGTGCTGGCGGAGCGCTCGGCCAGCTTCGTGCAGGCGTTCGCCAAGATCGGCCTGGTGCCCGATTCCGGCGGCAGCTGGCTGTTGCCGCAACGCATAGGGATGGCGCGCGCGATGGGGCTGGCACTGCTGGCCGAGAAGCTGCCGGCGGAGCGCGCCGAGCAATGGGGCCTGATCTGGAAATGCGTCGACGATGCCGCGCTGGCGACCGAGACCGCGCAGCTGGCGCAGCACCTGGCGGCGCAGCCGACCAAGGCGCTGGGCATGATCAAGGCGGCGCTGCGCGCTGCCGCGAACAATGACCTCGACGCTCAGCTCGATCTCGAGCGCGACATGCAACGTGAGCTGGGCCAGTCGCACGATTACGCCGAAGGCGTCAACGCCTTCCTGCAGAAACGGGCACCGCGCTTCCAAGGGCATTGACGATCGTTTTTATACTACCCACTGTATTTTTGGATCCATAGAAGATTCGCCCGACATACGCCGGTTTTTCGGCATACTCCCTATTACCCGATATTTATACTGATGAACGCCTCAATCCAGCCTGCCGCTGTGCCACCCCCATCCCCGGCCGCCGTCGCCGCCGCCATGTACCGCCGCGATACCGCCGCCCAGGCGCTCGGCATCCGGCTCGACGCGATCGACATCGGCAGTGCGACGATGTCGATGCCGGTGCGGCCGGACATGATCCAGGGCCACGGCACCTGCCACGGCGGCATGATCTTCGCGCTGGCCGACACCGCGTTCGCCTATGCCTGCAACAGCGAAAACCAGGCCACGGTGGCGGCCGGCTGCAACATCGAATTCCTGCAGCCGGCCTACGCCGGCGACCTGCTGTCGGCCGCCGCCCGCCGTGTGGCGCAGGCCGGGCGTACCGGGATCTACGATATCCTGGTCAGCAACCAGCGCGGCGAGGTGATCGCCAGCTTTCGCGGAAAATCCGCCACCATCAAGGGCCGGGTGATCGAGGAAAACAGCGCCTGACGCCGCCCCGCCATGCCAGCCGCGACCCGCCTCGACAAAAAACACAGGAGACCCCGATGAACACCCCTTCCGCCTTTGCGCTGGACCCGATCGAAACCGCCAGCCGCGACGAGCTGCAGGCCTTGCAACTGCAGCGCCTGCAATGGTCGTTGAACCATGCCTACGAGCATTCGCCGCACTACCGCAAGACCTTCGACGCCGCCGGCGTCCATCCGCGCCAGCTGAAGTCGCTGGCCGACCTGGCGCAGTTCCCACTGACGACCAAGGCCGACCTGCGCGCCAACTACCCGTTCGGCATGTTCGCGGTGCCGCGCGAACAAGTGGTGCGCATCCATGCATCCAGCGGCACCACCGGCAAGCCGACCGTGGTCGGCTACACCAAAAAAGATATCGACACCTGGGCCGATTGCGTGGCGCGCTCGATTCGCGCCGCCGGCGCGCGGCCGGGCGACATCTGCCACGTCAGCTACGGCTACGGGTTGTTCACCGGCGGCCTCGGCGCACACTACGGCGCCGAGCGGCTGGGACTGACGGTGGTGCCGTTCGGCGGCGGCCAGACCGAGCGCCAGGTGCAGCTGATCAACGACTTCGGCCCGCACATCATCATGGTCACGCCGAGCTACATGCTGGCGATCGCCGACGAATTCGAGCGCCAGGGGCTGGACCCGGCCGGCAGTACGCTGCGCATCGGCATCTTCGGCGCCGAGCCGTGGACGCCGGAAATGCGCAGCGAGATCGAACGCCGCCTCAACATCTCGGCAGTCGACATCTACGGCCTGTCGGAAGTGATCGGCCCGGGCGTGGCCAGCGAATGCGCGGAAACCAAGGATGGTCCGACCATCTGGGAAGACCACTTCTACCCGGAAATCATCGACCCCGACACCGGCGAGGTGCTGCCGGACGGCGAATTCGGCGAACTGGTGTTCACCTCGCTGACCAAGGAAGCGCTGCCGATCGTGCGCTACCGCACGCGCGACCTGACCCGGCTCCTGCCCGGCAGCGCGCGCACGATGCGGCGCATGGAAAAGATCACCGGCCGCAGCGACGACATGATGATCGTGCGCGGCGTCAACGTGTTCCCGACCCAGATCGAGGAACTGATCCTGAAGCAGCCGGCGCTGGCACCGCACTACCAGTGCATCCTGACGCGCGAAGGCCCGCTGGATACGCTGACCGTGCACGTCGAAGCGCGGCTGGACGCGGCCGAAGCGGCGCGCCAGGAAGCCGGCCAGCGCCTGACACATGACATCAAGTCCTTCGTCGGCACCAGCGCGCAGGTGGTGGTGCTGGCCGCCGGCGGCATCGAGCGCAGCGTCGGCAAGGCGCGGCGCGTGGTCGACCAGCGCGGCAAATGAGCGCCGGCGGCCATAGCGGCAAGATAGTGGCGCCAGCGCCGATGTCGATGTAGGCTTGAAGCGCCGGACGCGGGCTGCGGCGCCGCTTCCGCCATCCTTACCAAGAGGAGGACATCATGTTCAAGACCATCCTGGTGCCGACCGACGGCTCCGACCTGTCGGCCAAGGCCATCGATACCGCAGTCGACTTCGCCAAGGCCAGCGGCGGCAAGATCATCGGCCTGTCGGTGGCCGAACCCTACCCGTTCACGCCGCTGGCGGAAGGCGCGATGGCGGCCGACCCCGGCATCTACGAGGAGAGCATGCTGGCGATGGCGCGCCAGAACGTGCAGCAGATCGCCGATGCCGCGGCCGCCGCCGGCGTCCCGTGCGAAGTGCTGGCCACGCAGTCGTTCAGTCCGAGCGAGGAAATCGTCAATACCGCGAAGAAATACGGCTGCGATGCGATCTTCATGTCCTCGCACGGCCGCAAGGGTTTGAGCAAGCTGTTCGTCGCCAGCGAAACGCAAAAGGTGCTGGCGCACAGCACCGTCCCGGTGCTGGTCCTGCGCTGACGCGGGCCGAGGCGGCGCCGCGTCAGTTCGGGCGCGGGCGCGGCGGCACCGCACCCTTCGGCCACAGCACCCACATCTGGCCGCGCTGCTTCATGC
>JBATWJ010000158.1:0-2761 GCA_049672545.1 Burkholderiaceae bacterium | reverse complement strand
GCTACAGGCGCTGCGGCGGCCGCCTGATCGCTCGCCGCCGCCGGCTCTTGTGGCCGCAGCTCGGCAAGCCACCCGTTCAGCATCGCCATCGCCGGCCGGTACTGGTCGCGCGGAAAGGTCGCCATCGTTTCGGCGCCGAACTCGGTCAGGATCACCCGGTAGACGTCCAGCTGCTCCAGATCGCCCAGCGCCACCAGTTCCTTGACCTTGCCGGCGATGGTGCTGCGCTGCAGGGTGGTGAGCGGCTGCGGCCGTTGCGGCTCGCCGCCGACGTTCAGCGTCACGACGTTTTTCAGCCTTGGCGCTTCATTCACATTTCCGACTACCGCCTGCCCTACATCCCCTTCAAAAGTCGCCCGCTCTGCCATTCCTGCTTCATTCCTTTTTCTTCTTGCCGCCGCCGACGGTGAAATTCAGCGGTCCGGTATTGGTCTGGTTGCCCTTGACAACCTGGCCGACGTCGCCCTTGAACACCGCGCTGGGGCTGCTGCCTGGCACGGTGAAGCCGTTGACCATCGACAGTACGCCAGCCTTGACGCGCACGTCGAGCAGGCGATAGCCGAGCAACAGCTCCTTTTCGTCCGACGTTATGGCATTGACAGCGGTCTCGCCGATCAGCACATACAACACGTCGACGCCAGACCCTGCAACGCCCTGTAGATAGGCCGCGTCGGGCAGGCGTTCGTCTTGCTCGTAGGTGATCTGCGCTCTCTTTTTTACGCCGCCGAGGGCGGCGAAATCGTCCTGGTTCAGGCCGAGACGATTGCGCTCGGACCGCAGGCGCTCCCCAAATGTGCTCATCCGCGCAACTTTATTGTTGACAGGTGCGCGAATGCGCACCATAATTCAGCTACTTTGTTATTGATCTTAATCATACCTTATGAGTATTCATAAACTGGCCCAACGTGCGCCTCGGAATCCGCAGTCGATGCCACTCCAGTTCCGCGTCACTCCTGACGAGTTGGCGAAGGTTGATCAATACGCCTCGTCCGAAATCCGTTCCCGCTCCGCCCTTGCCCGCAAGGTCTTCCTGCTCGGCATGGAAGCCTACGAACGCGAACTGGCTGCCGCCCGCTAATCGACGACAGAAAGGACCGCCGCCATGTATCCGGACCCAAAGCGCGTGCGCGACAACCGCCTGATGCTGCGCTTCGACGATTACGAATACGAGGTCATTACTGCCCTGGCGAACTACCAGGGCGAACAGCCGGCCACACTGCTGCGCCAGATGGTGATGCGCGAAGCCGCGGCGTTGCTGGGTATCGACCATGGCGTCAATGTATCCGGGCGCCGCGCCTGATCACAGGCGGCGACCAGCGCATTTAGAGCAACCGAAAACATGCCGGATCAGGAAATCACCATTAATGCTGAAGAGCGCGAGCTGCTGGAACGCGTTCGCCAACAGCAGGGTCTGGAATCGATTGAGCAGGCGGCGGAATGGCTTGCCAAGACGCGGCTCCGTAAGCACGCGCGCCAGATCAATGGCCGGGGCCGGGCGCTATACGCCGTCGACAAAGGCCGGGCGAAATGAAAACCCGCTGCCCCCATTGCCGCCAGTTGGCCCCGGTGCGCACCAGCCACGATCTGTCGCTGACGATGCGCGAAATTGTTTTCACGTGCAGGAACCACTTGTGCGGGCATGTCTGGGTCGCGGTGCTGGAAGACGTCCGCACGCTGTCGCCGTCTGCCGTACCGAACCTGTCGGTGAAGCTGCCGCTGTCGCCGCACATCGATCAACAGAAGCTGCAGCTATCCCTTTTCCCGGCATAGGAGGAACGATGAACACGATCGATGAACAAGGCGTGCGCTCCGCGGAGGCATACCTGCGGCAGGTCGGACAGGATCACCGGCTGCAGGCCGTCGCACATCTGTGCACGGCCTACGTCGCCAACCAGACCGGGATGACGGTCGCGCGCGCCGGCGAGATCACCGCGCACGCCATCGCCGACCGCTCGTCCCGCAACACCTGCGCCTACGTCGACCTCGACCGCTCCACCAGCCGCATGGTGGTCGTGCGCGACGCCGACGGCACCCGCTTCGGCCTGCCCGTTTCCGCGCTACTGGAAGCCAAGAAAGCGCACGGTATCCCGATCCCGCGCTAGGCGCTTTTCCCACACCAATCCGATAGATCCGACGCGCCTGCCATTCAGGCGCGCGGGATTCGCTCACCCTGAAAAAAGGACAGCACCATGGATGAAAAGCCCGGCCTCAATATACACACCGTCGTAGCAACGCCTGCAAGAAACGTCCGTTTGCATCTCTGCGGAGATTTCCGGGTAGCGCTGTTCACCTATTCGCGCTACGGCATGGCCATGATTGCCTACGCCGAAACAGACGCATCCAGGCCCCCGAGGTTAGACCGAACCAGCGCCGATGGATTATTGAACTTGTGGGTGGGGTCGGCGGCATTCGACATTCAGGAAAAGGAAGGCCAGCGCGTCGCCGACTTTTTCCGTATCCCGCTGCCTGCAGCAAAAAAGGCAACACCATGAAGCGGCGCCAGCCGACCGCCAGGACGCCAGCGCGCTCGAAGCCGGCACCGGGCACGCGTCCTGCACCGCAGACCACAGCGCAGCGCATGCATGCTTTCCGCCAGCGCGCTCGCTTCAACTTCCTGCAGCCTTCAGGCAGCGAGGAGTAGGCCATGGGCGCGCCTGAGATCAGCGAAGACGAGCTGCGCCGCGTGCACCGCGAAATGTGCGTCACGGTGCCGCTGGAGCGCCTCTCGCCAATGCTGGTGACCACGCTGGCCGTGGTCGCC
>JBATWJ010000157.1:0-3673 GCA_049672545.1 Burkholderiaceae bacterium | reverse complement strand
GCGCCCGGCCCATTACGCCCGCGCCACCAGCAGCGCCGCGATCACCGCCCCGATGATGAACAGCGCGGCGGCCAGCAGCGGGATCGCCATCGTCCCCGGCAGCGGACGCGCGTGGCGCATCGCGATTTCATTGGCGCGCCAGCGCTGGTAGGCCAGCCCGGAGAGCAGCGCGGCCAGCACGACGAAGGCGACCGCCAGCGCCAGCACCACCGCGTGCGAATCGAGCTTCTCGGAGAACAGGTCGAGCAGCACGCCGCCGGCCAGCAACGCCAGCGCGGTGCGGATCCAGGCGAGGAAGGTGCGTTCGTTGGCCAGCGAAAACCGGTAGTCCGGTTCCTGGCCTTCCTGCCGCCATCGCGGTTCGCGCATCGGAATTCCTTGGTCGATTGAGTCGAATTGCGGCTGGATTGAATAAAGCTTGGTCATTCCGGCGCAAGCCGGAATCCAGCGTCGTTTGGCGCTCAAAAAAGCCACTGGATTCCGGCTTGCGCCGGAATGACGGGCTCAGGCCCAGCCGGCCTCGATTGTAGCGGCGTTCAGAGATGCACCAGGATGTTGACCAGCCGGCCGAACGGATCGCGCACGTAGAAGCGCCGCACGCCCCAGGGTTCGATCGCCGGCCCGTATTCGACCGCGAAGCCGGCGCGCCGCATCCGCTCCAGCGCGGCATCGAGGTCGTCGACCTCGATCGACAGGTCGGGCACGGCGGTGCCGGAGCCGCCTTCGGCGGCGACGCTGACCTGCACCGTCATCTTTGCAGCGCTGCCGTAGGTGGCGAGCCAGCCGTGGTCCATCAGCAGTTCCAGCCCCAGCGCCTCGCCGTAGAAGCGGCGGGCAGCCGCCAGATCGGGGGTGGCGATATTGGCGACGATGCGCTTGACTTGCATTGCATGCTCCCGGAGGTTGCAATCAGGTTGCGGCGCTGGCCTCGTCCAGCTGTGCCATGTCGTCGGCGGAGAGCGTCAGCTGCGCCGAACGGATCAGGCTGTCGACCTGTTCCAGCGAGGTGGCGCTGGCGATCGGCGCCGTCACCCCTTCGCGCGCGATCAGCCAGGCCAGCGCCACCTCGGCCGGCTTGGCCTGATGCGCGTCCGCCACCGCATCCAGCGCAGCCAGGATGCGGCGGCCGCGCTCGTTCAGGTACTTGGACACGCGCTGGCCGCGTGCCTTGCCGGCGAGGTCGGCTTCCGAGCGGTATTTGCCCGACAGGAAGCCCGACGCCAGGCTGTAGTAGGTGATCACGCCCAGGCCTTCAGTTATGCACAGATCGCGCAGCGCGCCTTCGTAGCCGGCGCGGTCGAATAGGTTGTATTCGGGCTGCAGCACGTCGTAGCGCGGCAGGTTCTGTTCCGACGACGCGGCCAGCGCCGCGCGCAATTGCGCAGCGTCGTAATTGGAGCAGCCGATCGCGCGCACCTTGCCGGAGCGCAGCAGTTCCTCGTACGCGCGCAGGGTTTCCTCGATCGGCGTCTCCGGATCGGGCCGGTGGCTGAGGTAGAGATCGATGTAGTCGGTCTGCAGCCGCCGCAGCGAATCCTCGGCGCGGGCCGCGATCGCCGACGCCGACAGCCCCTTGCCGCCGGAGCCGCCGAGCCAGCCGACCTTGGTGATGATCACCGTCTTCGCGCGTTGGCCGGGACGCGCCCGCAGCCAGTGGCCGATGATGGTTTCCGATTCGCCGCCCTTGTTGCCCGGCACCCAGGCGGAATAGGCATCGGCGGTATCGATGGCATTGAAGCCGGCTTCGCTGAAGCGGTCGAGCAGCGCGAACGAAGTCTGCTGGTCGGCGGTCCAGCCAAACACGTTGCCGCCGAAAACCAGCGGCGCGATTTCGAGGCCGGTGCGGCCGAGTGGGCGTTTGTCCATGGCAAATCCTTGAGCGTCGGTTGAAGGAGGAGGCCGGCCAGCGTCTGCGCGAAGGCGCCGCTGGCCGGATCGGAATGCTGGTCAAACCAAAGAGTCTGCCCCAGTTCGGCCGATCTTGCCGAGCATGGCCGGCTTGATTGTTCGTTTCGGCATTGCGGCGCCGGTTCCGGCAACAAGGAATGTGTTTTGCGGTCGAACCCTGTTACCCGGAGCTTCAGGAGAACAGCATGAGCGCCAGCACCACGCCGATCGATTCCCTGGCAGACCTGATGCAGGCGCTCGCGCAGCGCGAGCCATGCACGCTGCAACTGCGGACTTCCATCGCCAGTCCCTATCCGATTACGCTGCTGCCCGGATTTTCGCTGGCCGGCAAGGACAAGGACGCTTGCATCCTGAGCTTCTGCAACGGTGACGGCCTGGCGTTGACCGCCGACAACCGGGTCGAGCGCCTGACCGTGATGACCACGCCGGCGGCACGCGCCATCTACACGCAGAGCGGCCTTGCCGACATGGGCAACATCGTGCTGCGCGACCTGGTCGTCACCGGGCAGGTGTCGATCATCCTGCGGAGCGGCACCAGCAGGCTGAACCTCGGCATCGACCGGCTGCATATCGCGTCCTGCGATTGCCGCCGCTACAGCGAGCAGCCGCAGAAGTATGGAGTGAACGTCTACCAGGGCGCACTGACCGTCTACAACTTCAACGGCGATCCGGGCTCGACCATTTTCGCTTCGCTGACCGACATCACGGTGGGCAGCCGGAATGCGCCGGTGATCGGCTCGGGCGTCTTCGTCAGCGGCTTCGGCGACGACGGCGGCTGGGTGCAGCTGGACAAGCTCACCACCGGCGCGGTCCATTCGAACGGCATGCTGCCATACGGCACGGCCGACATCATCACCGCCGCCGTCTTCATCGTCTATGGCGTCAAGGCCAGGCTGGTCGAGCACTTCGGCGAAATCGTCACCTACGGCGTCAACGACATGGTATTGGACACCTGGGGCACGGTGGAAAGCTGGCTGGTGCATGCGCCGGTGGTTTCCTACGGGCCGAGCGGGATCGGCTTCGTCAACTTCGGCACGGTCGACGATTTCGTCGCCGAGCAGAAAGTCGTCACCCATGGCCTCGGCGCGCGCGGATTCAACCAGTACGACGGCACCGTCCGCAACATCCGTTTCAATTCGATCGAGACGTTCGGCAACGGCTCGATCGGCATTCAGATCAGCAAGCCGGTCGGCACCATCGTGATCGACGAAGGCATCACCACCCACGGCTCGATCGGCAACACGCTGGTCAAGGGCGTCAACATGTCGCTTCCCGCCGCAGCGCTGAGCGTCAAACCGGGCGGCGTGATCGACAGACTGGTGGTGGGCGGCGACCTGGTCACCCACGGAGCCAACGTCACCACCTATGCGGTCGAAGGCGGCAGGGTCGGGGTCATCGATCTGCGCGGGCAGGTGCTGGCCTATGGCAAGGATGCCGACGCGATCCTGGTCGGTAATCAAGGTTTCACGCCGTTGACCAATGTGCGCGCCAGCGCCAAGGCCGGCAGGAATCTGGTGGTCGCCGACGGCGGGCATGTCGGCGATCGCACCGGCCTGTCCGCCTAGGTTCGGCCGCTCACCGGTACGGGCGGATCTGCGGGCGAATCAATCTCGCGCTGCCGGCAGCTCCATCCAGCGCCGCCACAAGGCCAGCGCCAGCCGCTGGTACTCCTGCATGGACCGCATCAGCGCCAGCCGTGCCTGCGGCGGCATCAGTTCCGGCGGCAGCAGCGGGTCGCGGATCAGGCCGGCGATCACCGCCCGTC
>JBATWJ010000156.1:0-1768 GCA_049672545.1 Burkholderiaceae bacterium | reverse complement strand
TGGCCTTGGTACCGCGCACGCTGGAAGCGCGCGGGCTGGATGCCTCGCCGCCGATGCGCGCCAAGCTGGCGCAGGCCGGCGACTTGGCGGCGGCCGCGATCCTGGACGTGATCCTGCGCGACGAGATCGGCCACGTCGCCATCGGCAACCGCTGGTTCGGCTGGCTGTGCCGCGAGCGCGGCCTCGATCCGGTCGCCGCTTACGCCGAACTGGCGCAGCGCCACCGGGCACCGCAGCCGCGCGGGCCGTTCAACCTGGAAGCACGCCGCGCCGCCGGCTTTTCCGAGCAGGAGCTGCGGGCGCTGCAGGCCTGAAGCCGGCCGTTCAGCGCGACGCGCGCGCCCGTTCTTCTTCCTGCAGCCGCAGCACGCGCCGTTGCAGCTTGCCGGTAGTGGTCATCGGCAGTTGCTCGATGAATTCGATTTCCTTCGGATATTCGTACGGCGCCAGCTTGCCGCGCACGTGCGCCTGCAATTCGGCGACCAGCCTTTCCTGCGCCGCCGCGTCGCGCGCGGCGCTCGGCGCCAGCACCACGTAGGCCTTGACCAGGTTGCCGCGCGCCGCATCCGGTTTCGGCACCACGGCGGCGTTCAGCACCGCCGGGTGCTTCAGCAGGCAGTTCTCGATTTCCGACGGGCCGATGCGGTAGCCGGCCGCCTTGAACATGTCGTCGGCGCGGCCCTGGTACCAGAAATAGCCGTCGTCGTCGACCGAGGCCAGGTCGCCGGTGCGGCACCAGTCGCCGCTGTACTTGGCCTGCGTCGCCTGCGGGTTCCGCCAGTATTCGAGGAAGAAGATCGGGTCCGGCGTGCCGTGGATGTCCGTGCGGTGCAGCGCCACTTCGCCGACCACGTTGGGGCCGACCGGGTTGCCGTCGTCGTCGATCACCGCCACCCGATGGCCGGGGTAGGGGCGGCCCATGCTGCCCGGCTTCGGCGGCCATCTGTGCGCGCTGTTGCCGACCAGGTAATTCATCTCGGTCTGGCCGAACATCTCGTTGATGGTGATGCCGAGCGCCTGCCGGCCCCATTCGAACACGGTATCGCCGACCGCCTCGCCGGCACTCATGATGGCGCGCAGCTTGAGGTCGAACTGGCGGCGCGGCTCGGGGTACTCCTTCATCATGATCTTCAGCGCGGTCGGGAACAGGAAGGTGTTGGTGACGCGGTATTTCTCCATCAGGCGGAACGCCGTGTCGGCGGAAAAGCGGCCGCGGTAGCCGACCAGCGGCATGCCGAAATACAGCGTCGGCAGCAGGCCATCCATCAGGCCGCCGGTCCAGGCCCAGTCGGCCGGCGTCCAGAACACGTCGCCCTCCTGAGGGAACCAGTCCTGCGACGCGACGAAGCCGGGCAGGTTGCCGATCACCGCCGAATGCGGCAGCAGCGCGCCCTTCGGCGCGCCGGTGGTGCCGCTGGTGTAGATCAGGATCGCCGGGTCGCTGGCGGCGGTCGGCTCGATGTCGAAATCCGGCGCCGCCTGCGCCATCTCGTCATCCCAAGACAGCACGCCGTCGGCTTTCGCATCGATCGCGATCACATGGCGCAGCGCCGGGCAGGCGGTGCGGATCTGCTGCAGGCTGGCGAGCGCGGCGTCGTCGGCGATGGCGACGCAGGCTTCGCTGTTCTGCAGCCGGTACTCGAGTGCATCGGGGCCGAACAGCACCGACAGCGGCATCGCCACCGCGCCCAGCTGGAAGCAGGCGATGTCGGCCACCGCCGTCTGCGGCCGCTGCGCCAGCACCACGGCGACGCGGTCGCCGCGCGCC
>JBATWJ010000155.1:0-8297 GCA_049672545.1 Burkholderiaceae bacterium | reverse complement strand
GCTGTCAAAGCGTTGTGTTTGTCAGCAGCAGAGAAACGAGATTATGCGGCATTTCCAAGAACTCGTCAACTGCTTTTTTACCGCTACGTCGACCATTCCGAACTTCCCCACCCCCTGCACTTCCCTTGCCCGCCCAGCAGAATCCCCCCGGCCAGCTCTTCTCAACCAGCCCCAGGACCACCCCGCAAGCAACGGGACGCGAACTATATCAAAGGTGACGGAATGAAGGCAAGCATCCAACACAAAAAACTCGACATGCTTCTTTGCAACTTACCTAGGCCCACCAGCCTCTTCTGGCAGATTTTTTGCTTGATCATTTCGTTTATACTTTCCGGATGACTTTTCCGAACGAAAAAGGCCGTTCCGAATGGGATGCGGCGCGGGCGCAGCGCGCAGTCCAGCTGGCGCGCGGCACCTTACAAATTGAAGCGGACGCCTTGCTGGCCTTGAAAACCCGCCTGCCGGATGGTGTCGACACACCGTTTGCACGGGCCATCGAATTGCTATTGTCTGGACCGGGACGGGTGGTGGTGTCCGGGATCGGAAAATCCGGCCATATCGCGCGCAAGATCGCGGCCACACTGGCCTCCACCGGGACACCCGCGCTGTTTGTCCATGCCGCCGAAGCTTCGCACGGCGACTTGGGAATGATCACCGAGAGTGACGTGCTGATCGCCATTTCCTATTCGGGCGAGGCGGCCGAACTGCTGGCGATCGTGCCGACCATCAAGCGCATGGGCGCCGGATTGATCGCGATGACCGGCAACGATACGTCCAGCCTCGCCCTCCTGGCCGATGTGCATCTGAATGTACGCGTCGACAAGGAAGCCTGTCCGCTGAACCTGGCGCCGACCGCCAGCACCACCGCCACGCTGGCGCTGGGCGATGCGCTCGCGGTCGCGCTACTGGATGCGCGCGGCTTCGGTGCTGAGGATTTCGCCCGCTCCCATCCGGGTGGCGCGCTCGGCCGCCGCCTTCTAACCTATGTACGCGATGTGATGCGAGGCGGCGACGCGGTACCGGCGGTCCGTGCCGACGTTTCGCTATCCGCCGCCCTGCTCGAAGTGTCGCGCAAAGGTATGGCGATGACTGCGGTGGTGGATGACGAGGACCGCGCGATTGGTGTCTTCACCGATGGCGACCTGCGGCGCCTGCTCGAGCACGTACAGGATTTCACCCGACTGACCATCGCCGAGGTCATGCATCCGCATCCGCGCACGATCGGCGCCGACCAGCTGGCGGTCGACGCGGTACGCCTGATGGAAGAATTCCGTATCAACCAGTTGCTGGTAACGGATACCGGCGGCAAGCTGGTTGGCGCGCTTCATATCCACGATCTCACCCGGGCCAAGGTCATCTGATGGCGACTATCAGCGATCCGGCGGCTGTGGCCGCGCGCGCGGCCGGCCTCCGGCTGATGATTTTCGACGTCGACGGCGTCTTGACCGACGGTCGCCTGTACTACAGTCCGGACGGGGAGGGCATGAAGGTATTCCACGTGCTCGACGGCCAGGGTATCAAGCTGCTGCAGCAATCCGGGGTGGCGGCCGCGATCATCAGCGCGCGCCAGTCGCCGGTGCTGGCGCGGCGCGCCGCCGACCTCGGAATCGCCCATCTCCAGCAGGGCGTACACGACAAGCGCACCGCATTTGAACAGTTGCTGGAAAAGACCGGCCTGGCGGCGCACCAATGCGGCTTCATCGGCGACGACGTGATCGATCTGCCGATCCTGCTGCGCGCTGGATTCGCCGCCAGCGTCCCGGATGCGCACATCGAAGTGCGGCAGCGCGTGCATTATGTGACGCAGGCGGCAGGCGGACATGGCGCGGCGCGCGAAATATGCGATCTGATCCTGCGCGCGCAAGGCAATTACGAAACGGCCCTGGCGGCCTTCCTGGCATGAACGACCCGAAGATAAGCCGGTTCCGGATGCCGCTGCTGGTGGCGCTGGCCGCCGGCTTGGCGCTCGGCAGCTTCTGGCTGCTGGAAGTTTCCCGCAAGGCCGCCGAGGAAGCAGCGCCCGGCGCAGCGCGCAGCGCGCCGGATTATTACATCGACAATTTCACGTTTACCCGGATGTCGGAAAGCGGCCAGCCGGGCTACCGGATTTCCGGCACCAAGCTGACCCACTACCCGCTCGACGACTCGTCCGAAATTGCGCTCCCGGTTCTGCACCGGCTCGACAAGAACAAGCCGCCGATGACGATACGCGCCGACCGCGCCCGTATCGAGGACGACAATTCGAAGGTCCACATGTACGGCAACGTCAATGTCGACCGTCCGGCGACGCCGATGGCGAAGTATTTCCATCTGCAATCCGAGTATCTGCTGGTGCTGCCGGACGAGGATGTGGTGCAGACCGATCGGCCGGTGCATCTGATCCTGGGCGAATCGACGCTGAACGGCATCGGCATGTACGCCAACAATGCCACGCGCGAATTCCATCTGGACCAGCGGGTACAGGGCACGTATCCGCCGCGCTCACGCTGAATCCGGCAGGTGGCCCTTATCGCATATCAATGGCTGGTCCTGGTGCTTCTCTAGAATGGGATTTTTGATGACACGATTTTTATTGCTGGGATTGCTGGCGCTGAATCTGGCCGGTGTCGGTAGCGCGCATGCCGAAAAGGCCGACGCCGAAAAGCCGACCAACGTCGAAGCGGACCAGATGGACTACGACGACGTCCGGCAGATCAACACCTTCACCGGGCAGGTCGTGTTGACGCGCGGCACGCTGGTCATGAAGGCCGGTAAGATGGTGGTGACCACCGATCCGGCCGGCTACCAGTCCGCGACGCTGTACGCCGCGCCCGGCAAGCTGGCGACCTTCCGCCAGAAGCGCGACGGCGGTCCAGATCTGTGGGTCGAGGGTGAAGCCGAGCGCATGGAATATGACGGCAAGACCGAAGTCGTGAAGCTCTTCGCGAAAGCGCATGTCCGGCGCCTGGAAGGCGCCAAGGTGACCGATGAGGTATCCGGAGAATTCATTTCCTACGACAGCCGCGCCGAATTCTACTCGGTCAACAATACCGCCAGTGGCACCAGCAAGCCGGGCGCCGGTCGCATCAAGGCCATCATCCAGCCGCGCAACGACGGCAAGGCGCAATGACATGGCCGACAACACCCTGATCGTTCGCGGCCTGCAAAAGAGCTACGGTCCGCGCCAGGTCGTCAGCGACGTCTCGCTAGAGGTCGGATACGGCGAAATCGTCGGTCTGCTGGGGCCGAACGGTGCCGGCAAGACGACTTCCTTTTACATGATCGTCGGACTGGTGCCGCTGGACGCCGGCGAGATCAGCCTGAATGGCGTTGGCATCTCGCATATGCCGATCCATCGGCGCGCCACGCTGGGCCTATCCTACCTGCCGCAGGAAGCGTCGGTGTTTCGCAAGTTGAGCGTCGAGGACAACATTCGCGCCGTGCTGGAATTGCAACAGGAAGACGGGCGGCCACTGGCGAAGAAGGAAATCGACGCGCGCCTCGACAGCCTGCTGGCCGAATTGCAGATCGAAAAGCTGCGCGAAAGTCAGGCGCTGTCGCTGTCCGGCGGCGAACGGCGGCGCGTCGAGATCGCGCGCGCGCTGGCAACCAACCCCCGCTTCGTGCTGCTGGACGAGCCGTTCGCCGGCATCGATCCGATCGCCGTGATCGAAATCCAGCGCATCGTGCGCTTCTTGAAGGAACGCGGCATCGGCGTGCTGATTACCGACCACAACGTGCGCGAGACGCTCGGCATTTGTGACCGCGCCTACATCATCAATCAGGGCGCGGTGCTGGCCAGCGGCAGCCCCGAGGAAATCATCGCTGACGAATCGGTGCGGCGCGTCTATCTCGGCGAACACTTCCGCATGTAGGAGGCCATCAGCCGCGCATGAAACAGACCCTCCAACTCCGCACTTCCCAGCATCTGGCACTGACACCGCAGCTGCAGCAATCGATCCGGCTGCTGCAACTGTCGACGCTGGAGCTGCACCAGGAACTGGAGCAAATCCTGACGGAGAACCCAATGCTGGAGCGCGTCGACGATCCGCTGGAACGCTCGGTACGGCTGCTGGCCGATGGCGCCCTGGCTGGTACCGGCCCGGGGCCGAGTGACGTCCCGCCTGAACGCCCGGAAGCGGACACGGTGCCGCCCGCCGGCGACGCTGACGAGCCGGCTGGCGAGGCGCCCGCGGCGGTCGAAGGCGAATGGAGCTTCGACGACGCCGCCCGCACGTCGAAGGCGCCGGACGACGACGATGCGCGGCCGCAGCTGCAGGCGCAACACACCAGCCTGCGCGAACACCTGCTGCAGCAGATGCAACTGACGGTGCATTCGCGGCGCGACCGTGCGCTGCTGGAACTGGTGATCGAATCGCTGGATGACAATGGCTACCTGGAGGAGCCGCTGGCCGAGATCCACGCACGCCTGCCGGCAGAGCTCGAGGTCGATATCCAAGAACTCACGGTCGCGCTGAAGATGTTGCAGAGCTTCGATCCGCCGGGGGTCGGCGCGGCCGACGCGGCCGAATGCCTGGCGTTGCAAATCCGGCGCCTGCCGCGGGTGCCGCTGGTCACGCGGCGGCTGGCGCTGCAGATCGTCGAAGGCCACCTGCCGCTGTTCGCACAGCGCGACTTCAACAAGCTGAAGAAGGCGCTGGACTGCGACGACGAAGACTTGCGCGAAGCCCAGGCAGTGATCCGCCGTTGTAATCCGTATCCGGGCGCGCCGTTTGCCGCCGACACCTCGGACTATGTGGTGCCGGACGTGATCGTCAAGCAGACCCGCGCCGGCTGGCAGGTGCTGTTGAACCAGGAAGTGATTCCGCGGCTGCGCGTGCATTCGCTGTACGCCAGCATCCTGAAGCAGCACAAGGGCGAGGGTTCGCTCACCACCCAGTTGCAGGAAGCCAAATGGTTGATCAAGAACATGCGTCAACGCTTCGATACGATCCTGCGCGTATCGCAGGCCATTGTCGACCGGCAAAGGAATTTTTTCTCGCACGGCGCGGTCGCGATGCGTCCCCTTGTCTTGCGCGAAATAGCTGATACACTGGGTTTACACGAGAGTACCATTTCTCGTGTCACCACCCAGAAGTTCATGCTAACCCCGCATGGGATGTTCGAATTGAAATACTTTTTCGGCAGCCATGTCGCTACCGAAGCCGGGGGTGAAGCATCCTCCACCGCGATTCGGGCACTCATCAAGCAATTGATAGGAGCGGAAGATCCGAAAAATCCATTCTCTGACAGCAAGTTAGCGGATATGCTGGGAGAACAGGGTATGGTGGTCGCGCGCCGCACGGTAGCTAAATACCGCGAAGCCCTGAAAATCCCCCCTGTGAATCTGCGCAAGGCTTGGTAGTTTTGTTGGTAGCTTAGTTGTTGTAGTTGTGCGTTGCTGTGTTCCGGCGCCGGAGTTCGGATTGCAGGTACGCCGTGAACCGCCAGCGACACCATCCATAGGAGCGCTGTATGAATCTGACCATCAGTGGACGCCACATCGAACTCACCCCCGCCATTCACGCCTACGTGCAAAACAAGCTGGAACGCATCAAGCGCCATTTCGACCACGTGATCGACATCGCCGTCATCCTCACGGTCGACAAAATTTCCGAAAAGGAAAAAAGTCAGAAAGCGGAAGTGAACCTGCGCGTACGCGGCAAGGATCTGCACGTCGAGAGCATCGCCCAGGACCTGTATGCGGCGATCGACCTGCTGATCGACAAGCTGGATCGCCAGGTCCTGAAGTACAAGGCCAAGCTGAAAGACCATCAGCACAGCGCGATCAAGCATATGCCGGAGCCGCCAGCCATTTCCTGAGCGGCAGGTCGGCGCCCGCTGCCGCAGCGGCGACGCCACCCTCGCAGTACCGTCACAAGGGCGCATCTGGCGCCCTTTTCAATTTCTGTTGCTATCATCGCGCCGTTGCCGGTTTCCTTCCGGCGTTGAGCGCTCCCGACGACATGACCGAATTCATCCAGACCCGCATCCAGAACCGCACCGCCTTCCTCACGCTCGACCGCCCGCGCGCGCTCAATTCGTTGTCGCTCGACATGGTGCGCGCCATCACCGAAGTGCTGCTCGCGTGGCGAGACGATCCGGCGGTGCGCGCAGTGGTGGTGCACGGCAGCAGCGACAAGGCGTTCTGCGCCGGTGGCGACATCCGCTTCTTCCACGACGCTGGCCAGGCGACGCCGCGCGGCGGCAGCGCGCTGCTGGAAGATTTCTTCACCGAAGAATACGCGCTGAACCACCTGATCCATCATTACCCCAAACCGTACATCGCGCTGATGGACGGCATTGTGATGGGCGGCGGCATGGGCGTGGCGCAGGCCGGCGCGCCGTGCCGACTGCGCATCGTCACCGAACGCACCAAGATGGCGATGCCGGAAGTGAACATCGGCCTGTTCCCGGATGTCGGCGGCGGCTTCTTCCTGTCGCGCGCGCCGGGCGAACTCGGCACCTATCTCGGCGTCACCGGCGAGACCGTCACCGCCGCCGACGCGCTGTACGCGCAACTGGCCGACCTGTTCGTGCCGAGCGAGCGATTGCCGGCGCTGATGGAGCTGCTGGAAACGGCGCCGGACGCCGACCTGCGCACCGCGGTGCAAGTGTTCGCGACGCCGTTCCAGACCGCCGTCGACATCGACGATTGCCGGCTGGCGCTCCATCGCGCCGCCATCGACCGCCATTTCGCCAGCGATCAGGTTGCGGCGATTGTCGCCTCGCTGGCAGCCGACGACAGCGTGTTCGCGCAACAGACGCTGGCGGTGATGCAAAAGCGCTCGCCGCTGATGATGTGCGTGACGTTGGCGCAGCTGCGGCGCGCCGTCCATCTGCCGATCGCCGACTGCCTGCGGCTGGAACGCACGATGGTGCGGCGCTGCTTCGAGCATGGCGAAGTGCTGGAAGGCGTACGCGCGCTGGTGATCGACAAGGACAACGCGCCGCGCTGGCAGCCGCCGACGCTGGAAGAAGTGACGCCGGAGATGGTGGAGCGCTTCTTCGCACCGGCCTGGCCGGATGCCGCGCACCCGCTGCGCGATCTACGTTAAATCGCGGCAATCGAATAAACAGAGAGTATGAGCGTTTTTCTTAGAATTGGCGCCCGAGATAGAGGCACAACCCTGGGAGTATCAGTATCCCGCGACTGCGACCGCGCTCCCGCAGCGCGCCGCCCGCATCAAATCTCGTCGACCATGAACAAGCGCCGGTGCTCGCGCATCGCATAGCGATCGGTCATGCCGGCGATGTAGTCGGCGACCTGGCGCGCCTGACGCGGCAGCCGGTCGGCGCCGGCCGCGACCTGGTAGTCCGGCGGCAGCAGCGACGGTTCGGCCAGAAAGGCGCCGAACAGTTCGGTGACGATGCGGCGCGCCTTGCTGGTCATGCGGTTGACCAGATAGTGCTGATACAGGTTCTGGCGCAGGAAGCGCTTCAGCTGCGCCGCTTCACCACTCATCGCCTCGGAAAAGGCGATCAGCGGCGGTGCCGCGCGCACCTCGTCGACGCTGCGTGGCTGCGCCTGCGCGATGCGCGCGCGCGAGGTATCGATCAGGTCCAGGATCAGCGCATTGATCATGCGCCGCACCGTCTCGTTGATCGCGCGCCGGCCGCCGATGCCCGGGAACGCCGCTTCCGCCTCGCGCCGGTGGCGGGCATAGAAATCAATGTCGTCCAGCTGCTCGACCGTCAGCAGGCCCGAACGCAGACCGTCGTCGATGTCGTGGTTGTTGTAGGCGATCTCATCGGCCAGGTTGGCCAGCTGCGCTTCCAGCGACGGCTGCGTCTTGTCCAGGAAGCGGCGGCCGATGTCGCCCAGGCGCGCGGCATTGACCGGCGCGCAATGCTTCAGGATGCCTTCGCGCGTCTCGAAGGTCAGGTTCAAGCCGTCGAAGGCGCCATAGCGCTGCTCCAGCGCGTCGACCACGCGCAGGCTTTGCAGGTTGTGCTCGAAGCCGCCGAAGTCCTTCATGCAGGCGTTCAGCGCATCCTGGCCGGCGTGGCCGAACGGCGTGTGGCCGAGGTCGTGCGCCAGCGAAATGGCTTCCACCAGGTCTTCGTTCAGCCGCAGGTTGCGGGCGATCGAGCGCGCGATCTGCGCTACCTCGATGCTGTGCGTCAGCCGCGTGCGGAACAGGTCGCCCTCGTGGTTGACGAACACCTGGGTCTTGTATTCGAGCCGGCGGAACGCGGTCGAATGGATGATGCGGTCGCGGTCGCGCTGGAATTCGGTGCGCGTGGCCGGCGCCGGTTCGGCGAAGCGGCGGCCGCGCGATACCGCCGGGTCGGCGGCATACGGGGCAAGCAAAGCC
>JBATWJ010000154.1:0-3767 GCA_049672545.1 Burkholderiaceae bacterium | reverse complement strand
ACCTGCTGGCCGCGCGCGCTTTGTTCGAGCAGGCCGGCTGGACCTACCGCGACGGCGCGCTGCGCAACGCCGAAGGCGTGCCGTTCGCGTTCGAGATCCTCGACGACCAGTCGGCGATGTCGCGCATCATCAGCGTCTACGTGCGCAACCTGCAAAAGCTCGGCGTCGCCGTGATCCAGCGCAGCGCCGACTATGCGCTGGTGCAAAAGCGCATGGAGAATTTCGACTTCGACATGACCAGCGTGCGCTTTCCGGACGTGACCACGCCCGGCAACGAGCTGTACGACATGTTCGGTTCGAAGGCGGCCGACGAAAAGGGTTCGAACAACGTCTGGGGCCTGAAGGATGCGGCGGTCGACCAACTGGTCGACAAGCTGGTCGCCGCCGACACCCGCGCCGACCTCGACGCCGCCGCGCGCGCGCTCGACCGCGTGCTGCTGCACAAGTACCTGGTGGTGCCGCACTGGTATTCTTCGACGCACCGGGTCGCCTACCGCAACCGCTTCGGCATGCCGGCCACATTGCCGCTGTACTATCAGGCCGATCCGTACGTAATTTCGACCTGGTGGCAGGAGAAGCCGCGGTGAGGGACCTCGAGCGGGTAAGCGGTCGGTCGACCGCAAACGGAGTGAAACCGGGGTCGGAGTTTTTTTCGCAGCCTTTTGCGAAAATTACTCTGACCCCGCTTTCACGGGCGAAGGGCGACGTGGCTGAAAGGGCAGGCTCAGTTCGATGCAATCCGTAACGCCACTGGGTCCCGGCTTTCGCCGGGACGACATCGAAGAGGGGAGTATGAGGTTTTTTCGTAGACTTGACGTCCGGCATAGTGGTATGGGTAATGGAGTATATGAATATTTTCGCCTGTGCCTTTGCCTGCCCGCCGCCATCGACCCGCTCTGTCCATGAACCTCTGGCTCTACATCGTCAAGCGCATCCTGCTGATGCTGCCGACCTTGTTCGGCGTGGTGGCGATCACCTTCGCGGTGATCCAGTTCGTGCCTGGCGGGCCGGTCGAGCAGGCGCTGATGGAATTGAAGAAGGGGCAGGTCGGCACCGGCGAAGCGTCCGGCGGCGGCGCGTCGCAGTATCGCGGCCGGCAGGGTATCGACGCCGAACGGGTGGCTGAGATCAAGAAACTGTACGGCTTCGACAAGCCGGCGCCGGAGCGCTTCTGGCAAATGCTGAAGGGCTTCGCCACCTTCGATCTGGGAAAAAGCTTCTACCACCACGGCGACGTCTGGCAGCTGGTGAAGTCGAAAATGCCGGTGTCGATCACGATCGGGTTGTGGACTTTCTTCCTGACCTATTTCATTTCGGTGCCGCTCGGCATCGCCAAGGCGGTGCGCGAGGGCAGCCGCTTCGACGCGATTACCAGCATGCTGGTATTGATCGGCTATTCGATTCCCGGCTTCGTGCTCGGCGTGCTGCTGCTGGTGCTGTTCGGCGGTGGCAGCTTCTTCCAGTGGTTCCCGCTGCGCGGGCTGACTTCGGACGACTGGGAGTCGCTGTCGCTGTTCGGCAAGATCACCGATTATTTGTGGCACATCACGCTGCCGATCATCGCCTCGGTGGCAGGCTCGTTCGCGGTGATGACGATGCTGACCAAGAACACCTTCCTCGAAGAAATCCGCAAGCAGTATGTGCTGACCGCGCGCGCCAAGGGCCTGTCCGAAAAGCGCGTCTTGTACAAGCACGTGTTCCGCAACGCGCTGATCCCGCTGGTGACCGGCTTTCCGGCCGCCTTCATCGGCGCCTTCTTCGCCGGCAGCCTCTTGATCGAGACGCTGTTCTCGCTCGACGGCCTCGGCCTGCTGTCGTATGAATCGGTGATACGGCGCGATTACCCGGTGGTGATGGGCACGCTGTACCTGTTTACGCTGATCGGGCTGGTGGTCAAGCTCCTGGGCGACTTGTGCTACGTGTGGGCCGATCCGCGCGTGCAGTTCGAAAGCCTGGCCCGATGACGGCGGCGCCGATGCCGGAGCCGACGCCGGGGCCCATCACTGCCGCGCCGCCGGTCTCGCCCGGCCGCCAGGTCTGGCTGCGCTTCCGCCGCGGCCGGCGCGGCTACTGGAGCCTGGTCCTGTTCCTGCTGCTGTTCGCGCTCAGCCTGGCGGCCGAGTTGCTGTCGAACGACAAGCCGCTGGTGGCGCGTTACCAGGGCGAACTGGTGTTCCCGGTGTTCCACACCTATTCGGAAAAGGCGTTCGGAGGAGACTTCGATTCACCCGCCGATTACCTCGATCCCTTCATCCAGGATCAGTTCAAGCGCGACGGCAACTGGGCGCTGTATCCGCCCAACCGCTATTCCTATAACACGCTGAACTATTTCGCCACCGAACCGAACCCGGCGCCGCCATCTGCCGAGAACTGGCTCGGCACCGACGACCGCGGGCGCGACGTCACCGCGCGCCTCTTGTATGGCTTTCGCATCTCGATCCTGTTCGGGCTGGCGCTGACCGTCACCGGCGTCGTCCTCGGCATCCTCGCCGGCGCGGTGCAGGGCTATTTCGCCGGCCGGACCGACCTGTTCCTGCAGCGCGTGATCGAAATCTGGGGTTCGATGCCGGAGCTGTATCTGCTGATCATCTTCGCGTCGATCTTCGAGCCGAGCCTGCTGCTGCTGCTGGTGCTCTTGTCGCTGTTCGGCTGGATGGGACTGTCCGATTATGTGCGCGCCGATTTCCTGCGCAACCGCAATCTCGAATACGTGCAGGCTGCGCGCGCGCTCGGCCTGTCCAACCGCCAGATCATCTGGCGCCATGTATTGCCCAACAGCCTGACCTCGGTCGTCACCTTTCTGCCGTTCCGCATGAGCGGGGCGATCCTGGCGCTGACCAGCCTGGACTTTCTCGGCCTCGGCGTACCGCCGTCGACGCCCAGCCTGGGCGAACTGCTGGCGCAGGGCAAGAACAATCTCGATGCCTGGTGGATCGCGCTATCGACCTTCGTGGTGCTGACCGTCACGCTCCTGCTGTTGACCAATATTGGCGACGGCTTGCGCAATGCGCTCGACGTACGGAGGCGGGCATGAGCGCGCCACTGCTGGAAGTCCGGAATCTGGCGGTCGACTTCGGCGCCGCCGCCGTGGTCGAGGACGTCAGCTTTGCGATCACCGCCGGCGAAAAGCTGGCGCTGGTCGGCGAATCCGGTTCCGGCAAGACCGTCACCGCGCTGTCGCTGCTGCGCCTGAACCAGGATGCCCGCTACCGTGGCCGCATCCTGTTCAACGGCGACGACATCCTGCAAAAGCCGGAACGCGCATTGCGCGCGCTGCGCGGCAAGGACGTTGCGATGATCTTCCAGGAGCCGATGACGGCGCTGAACCCGCTGTTCACCATCGGCAACCAGATCGCCGAAGTGCTGATGCTGCACGAAGGGTTGAACGCGAAAGTGGCGGCGCGGCGTACCGTCGAGCTGCTGGACAAGACCGGCATCCCGGAGCCGGCGCGGCGCGCGCAATCGTATCCGCACCAGCTGTCCGGCGGCCAGCGCCAGCGCGCGATGATCGCGATGGCGCTGGCGTGCCGGCCGAAGCTGTTGATCGCCGACGAGCCGACCACCGCGCTGGACGTGACGATCCAGGTGCAGATCCTGGAATTGCTGGACCAGCTGCAGCGCGAGGAAAACATGGCGGTGCTGATGATTTCGCACGACCTGAACCTGGTGCGGCATTTCGCCGACCGCGTCGGCGTGATGGAGCGCGGCCGCCTGCTGGAAGTGGCGCCGACCGCCGAACTGTACCGCAACCCGCAGCACGCGTACAC
>JBATWJ010000153.1:0-4976 GCA_049672545.1 Burkholderiaceae bacterium | reverse complement strand
GGGCGCAGCGGCGCCAGCTCGGCCGGCGCGTCGCCGACGATCTGCTGCAGCGCCGCGCGCTTGACTTCGAGGTCGTTGCGGGCCGCGATTTCCTGGGCGATGCCGAGGTCGAAGCGGGCCTGCGCTTCATTGGTGTCGGTGATGGTGGCGGTGCCGACCTCGAAATTGCGCTTGGCCGAAGCCAGCTGCTCGCTGATGAACTGCTGCTGCTGCTGCAGGAAGACCAGCGTGTCCTGCGCCGCCAGCAGGTCGAAATAGGCTTGCGCGACGCGCACGATCAGATCCTGCTGCGCCTGCGCGAACTGGGTGTCGGCCAGCGCGGTGGCGAGCTTGCCCTGCTGGTAGGTTTCCCAGCTGCCGAGGTTGAACAGCGGCTGCGTCAGCGACAGCCTGTAGCCGTTGCTGGAATAGTCCAGCGTGCCGGCTCCGGTATCGCTGTTGTTGCGCGTGTAGCTGCCGCCCAGGCCGACTGCCGGCAACAGCGTCGCCCGGCCCTGTACTTCCCGTTCCTGGCCGGCCACCTGGGCCGCGCGCGCGCTGGCGTACACCGAGTCGTTGACCAGCGCCTGCCGGTAGATCTGCATCAGATCGGCGCCCTGTGCCGGTCCGGCGCAAAGCGTCGCGGTTGCGAGCGCAGCGATCAGTGGGACGGTGAAGCGGTGACGCATACGTTTCTCCGGATAAGCGCAGGAAGGAACATCGAAAACGGGCGGCGCGCGCCGCCGATCAGTAGGTGGCCATCGCCGGATCGACTTCGCGTGCCCACGCATGCATGCCGCCGGCCAGGTTGTGGATCGCGCCGAAGCCATGCTGTTCGAGGAACGCGGCGACCTGCAGGCTGCGCGCGCCGTGGTGGCAGATGCAGACGATCGGCGCATCTGCCGGCCATTCCTGCTGCAGCTCGCTCAACTGGTGCGGCAGCTCGGCCATCGGCAGCAGGCGGGCACCGGCGATGCGGCAGATGTCGAATTCCCACGGCTGGCGCACGTCCAGCAGCAGCGGCGCCGGCCGTGCCGGATCGGCCAGCCACTGCGCCAGTTCGGTCGCGCTGATCTGCCGCATCCGCGCCTCAGAAGCGGAACGCCGACGGCAGCACGGCGTCGCGCAGCGGCTTGACCGCGGTTTCGAACAGCTTCAGCGTTGAAAACGCGCTGTCGGTGGTGCGCGTGATCAGCTGGGCGGTCATCGCCGGTTCCTCGCCCAGCACCGCCAGCAGGCGGCCGCCGATCTTCAACTGCTGCAGGAAGCGGTCCGGCAGCAGCGGCAGCGAGCCGGAAATCACGATCACGTCGTAGCTGGCGCCGCCGCTTTGCGGCCAGCCGTGGGCGCCGTTGCCGAGCGCGACCTCGACGTTGGTGATGCCGGCGGCGGCCAGGTTCCTCTGCGCCAGCGCCTGCAGCTCCGGCTCGATCTCGACCGTCGTCACCTGCTTGCTCATGTACGCCAGCAGCGCCGCCATGTAGCCGGAGCCGGCGCCGATTTCCAGCACCGTCTCGTGCTTCTTCAGGGCCGCCTCCTGCAGCATGCGCGCCTCGAACTTCGGCGTCAGCATGTTGGCGCCGCACGGCAGCGGGATTTCGCAGTCGGCGAAGGCCAGGCTCTGGTAGGCGGCCGGCACGAACTGCTCGCGCCGCACCACCTGCAGCAGGTCGAGCACTTCCTGGTTCAGCACATCCCACGGCCGGATCTGCTGTTCGATCATGTTGAAGCGGGCTTGTTCGATATTCATGTCGGGTTCTGCAGCCAAAGAAAAGACGTCATTCTATCAAAGGGGGGTACCGCTTTCGGACGCCGGCAGCGCCGCCGCGGTCGGCCGCCGGCGCCGTTTTGCCCAGGCCGCGAGGTCGTCCAGATAGGTATAGATCACCGGTACCACCACCAGCGTCAGCAGCGACGACGTGATGATGCCGCCGATCACCGCCTGCCCCATCGGCGCACGCTGTTCCGAGCCCTCGGCGATGCCGAAGGCGAGCGGCACCATGCCGAACACCATCGCCAGCGTCGTCATCAGGATCGGCCGCAGCCGCACGTGCGCCGCCTCCAGCAGCGCGGCGCCGCGTTCCATGCCTTCGCGGCGCGCCTGGTTGGCGAAGTCGACCAGCAGGATCGCGTTCTTGGTCACCAGCCCCATCAGCATGATGAAGCCGATGATCGAAAAGATGTTCAGCGTCGAGCGGAACAGCATCAGCGCCAGGAACACGCCGATCAGCGTCAGCGGCAGCGACGACATGATCGCCAGCGGCTGCAGGAAGCTGGCGAACTGCGACGCCAGGATCATGTAGATGAAGACGATCGCCAGCGCCAGCGCCGACAGCGCGTAGCCGAACGATTCCTGCATGTTCTTGGTGGCGCCGCCGATCTGGTAGCGGTAGCCGGGCGGCCATTGGATCGCATCCAGCGCGCGCCGGACGTCGGCGTTGACTTCGCCGGCCGAGCGGCCGGCGACGTTGGCCGACAGCTCGACCTCGCGGTTCAGGTCGCGCCGGTTGATCTGGTTGGCGCCGGTGGACGGCAGGATGTCGGCCACCTGCCGCAGCGGCACCATCTTCGGCGTGCCGTCGGCGTTGGTCTGGTTGGACGCCAGCATCAGGCGCGACAGGTCTTCGGTGGTGTTGCGGTCGTCCGGCGCCAGCCGCACGTTGACGTCGTAGTTCTCGTCGTCCGGCGCGCGCCAGCTGCTGGCCGCTTCGCCCGCCAGCAGTGGCCGCAGCGCGGCGCCGATCTGCGCCACGCCGACGCCGAGGTCGGCGCCGAGGTCGCGCTTGGGCCGCACCGAGATGGTCGGCTTTTCCGCCTTCAGGTTGGAATCGAGGTCGACCAGCCCGGGAATCGCGCGCATCCGCTCCTGCGCCTGCTGCGACAGCGCCGCCAGCTGCGCCAGGTCATTGCCGAGCAGCGACAGCCGGATCTGCTTGTTGTCGCCGCCGATGCCATCCAGCGTGCCGATGTGGGTGACGGTGATCCCGGCCACCTGCGCCAGCCGCGCGCGCAACAGCGGCGTCATCTGCGTGGTGCTGCGGCTGCGCTCGGCGCGCGGCACCAGCCGCACGAACACCGACGCATAGCTCTTGCCCTGCGAAGTGCCGGTGTTGATGGTGCTGTAGGTATCCAGCACTTCGGGGAATTCGCGCAGCACCGCCTCCACCTGGTGCGTCTTGGCCTCGGTGAATTCGAGCGAGGAGCCGACCGGCGTATTGAAGGTGACGCCGGTTTCCGAATAGTCGGCCTGCGGCACGAACTCGGTACCGATCAGCCCGGCGGCCGGGATGGCCAGCCCGCCGAAAAAGGACGCGAGCGCGATCGCCAGCGTCGCCAGCCGGTGCTTCAGCGACCACGCCAGCAGCAGCTGGTAACCGTCCGACAGCCGGCCGACCAGCCGTTCGAAGGCTTCCAGCACGCGGCCGATCGTGTGCGCGTACCAGCCGCGGCGCGGCTGGCCCGGGTGCACCGCCGGATCCGGCCAGATCGACGACAGCATCGGGTCCAGCGTGAACGATACGAACATCGAGATCAGCACCGCCGCCGCCACCGTCACGCCGAACTGGTGGAAGAAGCGGCCGATGATGCCGCCCATGAAGCCGACCGGCAGGAACACGGCGACGATCGACAGCGTGGTCGCCAGCACCGCCAGTCCGATCTCGGCGGTGCCTTCCAGCGCCGCCGTGTGATGGTCCTTGAAGCCGCCGCCGGCCACCCGCATGCCGGCGTGGCGCACGATGTTCTCACGCACCACGATGGCGTCGTCGATCAGCAGGCCGACGCACAGCGACAGCGCCATCAGCGTCAGCATGTTGATGGTGAAGCCGAACGCATACATGAACAGGAAGGTGCCGATCAGCGCCACCGGCAGCGTCAGCCCGGTGATCACGGTCGAGCGCCAGGAATTCAGGAACAGGAACACGATCAGGATCGTCAGCACTGCGCCTTCCAGCAGCGTGCTGCGGACGTTCTTGACGCCGACCCGGATCTGGCGCGCGCCATCCTTGATCACCTCGGTCTTCACGCCCGGATACAGCGCCTGCATGCGCGGCTCCAGTTCCTTCAGCGCCGCCGCCAGGCCGTCCGCCACCTCGATGGTGTTTTCGCCCTGCGCCTTCAGGATGTTCAGCGCCAGCGTGCGCTGGCCGTTGTACAGCGCCAGGCTGTCCTGCTCCTCCTGGCCGTCGACCACGGTTGCCACCTGCGCCAGCGTCACCGGCTGGCCGCCGCGGCGCGCCACCACGATGCCGGCGAAATCCTGCGGATTGCGCACCCGGCCCTGGATCTGCACCGTCCGTTCGTTGTCCAGCGAGCGGATGGCGCCGGTCGGCAGTTCCTGGTTCTCGTTGCGCACCGCGCCGATGATCTGGTCGATGCCGATCCCGAGCGCTTCCATCGCCACCGGGTTGACGTAGATGTTGACTTCGCGCTTGACGCCGCCGACCAGCGTCACCGAGCCGACCCCGCGTACGTTTTCCAGCCGCTTCTTGACCACCTGGTCGGCGATCGTGGTCAGTTCGCGCAGGCTGCGCTGGTGCCTGGCATTCGGATCGTTGGCGACCGACACCGAGAAGATCGGCTGGTCGGCCGGATCGAAGCGGGTAATGCGCGGCTCCTCGACCTCCTTGCGGAAGCTGGGGCGGATCATCGCCACCTTTTCGCGCACGTCCTGCGCCGCCCGCGCCGGATCGACGGTCAGCGCGAATTCGATGATCACTACCGACGAGCCCTCGTACGAGCGCGAGGTCAGCGCGTTGATGCCGTTGACGGTGTTGACCGCTTCCTCGACCTTGCGCGTGATGTCGGACTCGACCGTTTCCGGCGACGCGCCCGGGTAGTTGGTCTGCACCACCACCACCGGGAAGGTGACGTCGGGGAACTGGTCGACCTGCAGCCGCTGGTAGGAAAACAAACCGAGCACGACGAAGGCCATCATCATCATGGTGGCCAGCACCGGATTGCCGATGCTGATGCGGGTAAACCACATGCTCAGCTCC
>JBATWJ010000152.1:0-7026 GCA_049672545.1 Burkholderiaceae bacterium | reverse complement strand
CAGCAGCGGCGCCCAGTCGAGCTGCCGGGCCGCCGCCGGCTTGGCCGGAGCCGCTGCTGCGGCCGGCAGGGTTGTGCTTGGTTCCATCGTGTCTCCGTTTGTCGCGCTCAACTATGCCGCTCAGTGGTGCGCCGCCAGCGACAGGCCGAGCAGGCGGGTCTGCAATTGCTCGTCTTCGGCCAGTTCCGCCATCTGCCCGCGATGCACGATCCTGCCGTCGTCCATCACCGCCACCGTGTCGCCCAGCTGCTTGGCGAAATTGAAGTTCTGCTCGACCAGCAGGATCGTGGTATCGGTTTCCTTCAGCTGGTGGAAGGCGTCGATCATGTTGGCGATGATGGCCGGCGCCAGCCCCTTGCTCGGCTCGTCGATCAGCAGCAGCTGGCGCGGCTCGACGATCGCGCGCGCCACCGCCAGCATCTGCTTCTGGCCGCCGGACAGCTTGCCGGCCGGGTGCAGCCAGAATTTCCTGATGGCCGGGAACAGCTCGAAGATCCATTCCAGCCGGCGGCTGTCGAGGTCGTCGATGCGGCGCGCCGAGCGCGCCGCCAGCAGCATGTTTTCCTTCACCGACAGCTCGGCGAAGATGCCCATGTTTTCCGGCACGTAGGCGATGCCGCGCTGCGCGATGTCGGGCGTGGCACGTCCGGCCAGCTCGGTGCCGTCGAAGCGGATCCGACCGGCCGACGGCTGCCACAGCCCCATGATGGTGCGCAGCGTGGTGGTCTTGCCGGCGCCGTTGCGGCCCAACAGCATCGTCAGCTGGCCGCGCGGCACCTCGAGGTCGACGCCGTGCAGGATGTGGTAAGCGCCGATGTGGGTATGCACCCCTTCCAACGTCAGAATCGAAGTGGTGGCAGTGGTCGTATTCATGCGGCCTCCTCCAGCGGCGCCAGGCCGAGATAGGCTTGCTGCACCACCGGCGACGCGATCACCTGTTCCGGCTCGCCATCGGCCATCAGGGTGCCGTTGTGCAGCACGATGATGCGGTCCGCCAGTTCGCGCACCACGTCCATCTTGTGCTCGACCAGCAGGATGGTCTTGGCGCTGTGCGCCTTCAGCTGCCGGATCAGGTCCAGGATCACCGGCACTTCGTCGACGCTCATGCCGGCGGTCGGCTCGTCGAACATGTAGATCTCGGGATCGAGCGCCATCAGCAGGCCCACTTCCAGCTTGCGCTGGTCGCCGTGCGGCAGCGCCGCCGCCGGCACGTCGCGGCGCGCGCTCAGCGCCACCGTTTCCAGCACTTGGTCGGCGCGCTCGATCAGGTCGCGATGGTCGCTCCAGACGCGCCACAGGTCGAGCCCGAGGTGGCGCCGCGACTGCAGCACCAGCCGCACGTTTTCCAGTACCGAAAGGTTGGGGAACAGGCTGGTCAGCTGGAATGCGCGGCCAAGGCCGGCGTGCGCGCGCGCCGCCACCGGCAGCGCCGAGATGTCGCGCCCGCCCAGCAACACCTGGCCGGCGGAAGGTTTCAGCTGGCCGGAAATCAGGTTGAAGTAGGTGGTCTTGCCGGCGCCGTTGGGGCCGACGATCGCGGTCAGCGTGCCGGGCGCGAACGCGCACGATACCGCATTGACGGCGACGTGACCGCCGAAGCGGATGGTCAGGTCGCGGGTTTCGAGCGACACGGAATCGGGATGGGGCTGGGGCATGGTGCTCTCCGCCAGTTTCGCTGACGCATGGCGCGGATGAAATCCCTTCTCCCGCTTGGGAAGAGGGGGCAGGGAAGAGGGCGAGCGTTGAGATGCCTGTATCTTCCCAGCCCTCTCCCGCGTGCGGGAGAGGGCGCGTGCGAGGGATCAGCGCTTGTTGCGGATCGGGATGTTCATGTCCTCGATCTTGATCTCGCGCACCAGTTCCGGCACACCCCAGGCCAGCGCCGGGTCGACCTTGATCTTGAAGTGGTACATCGACTGCAGTGCCTGGTGGTCTTCCTTGCGGAAGGTCATCTTGCCCTTCGGCGTGTCGAAGCTCATGCCTTCCATGGTCGCGATCAGCTTCTCGGTGTCGGTGTTGCCGCCGGTTTTCTTGAGGGCTTCGACCAAGGCCATGCCGGCCGCCATGCCGCCGGCAGTGAAGAAGTCGGGCGGCGACTTGAAGCGCTTTTCATGCTCCTTCACCAGCCAGTCGTTAGCCGGATTTTTCGGAATGTCGTAATAGTAGTAGGTCGCGCCTTCCATGCCGGGGAAATTCTTGTACGAGGCCATCGCCGGCAGGATGTTGCCGCCGGTGGCAATCTCGATGCCGTAGCGCTTCGGGTCGAGGTCGGCGATCTTGAACGGATTGCCGGCGCCGGCCCAGATGATGAAGATCACCTTGCGGCCCGGCTTGTCCTTCAGCGCGTCGAACAGGCGCTGGGCGCCGGCGGTGAAGTCGGTGGTATTGGTCGGCAGGTATTCCTCGTGCGCGATCTTGGCGTGCTTCAGCGCATCCTTGAACGCCTTGACGCCATCACGGCCGAACGCGTAGTCCTGCGCCAGCGTGGCGATCGTCACGCCTTCCTTGTCCAGCGCGACCGCGTTGGAGATCGCGTCCTGCGACGAGTTGCGGCCGGTGCGGAAGATGTAGCGGTTCCATTTTTCGCCGGTGATGGCGTCGGCCACGGCCGGCTCGACCAGCAGGATCTTCTTGTATTCCTCGGCCACCGGCAGCATCGCCAGCGCCACGCCGGAACTGGTCGGGCCGACCGCGATGTCGGCGTTGTCGTCGGCGAAGGCGGCCGCCAGCTGCGACTTGGCGACGTCCGGCTTGCCCTGGTTGTCCTTCTCGATCACCACCAGCTTGTTGCCGGCCACCGTCATCGTGCCGCCGGTCGCGTATTCCAGCCCCATCATCAGGCCGGTCTGGGTTTGCTTGGCGTAGGCTTCGAGCGGCCCGGTCTTGTCGTAGACGTGGGCGATTCGGATGTCCTTGGCTTGCAGCGATGCGCTGCAGCACAGTATGGCGAGCGCCGCCATCAATTGCTGTTTCATGGTTTCTCCTCCAGGGTGGGCCAGCTTGTTGTGCGCGTAGATTAACCGAAGCCCTCGCCAGCGCACAGTAGTAGAAATACGGTGCTTGCCGCACGCAAACCGGGCTTTTGTTGCGCTCCCTGGTTGCGCCGCCGATGCTGCCCGATTATGGTGGAATTTTCACGCGAGCGGGGCGATTCGATGGCGCACGGCGAAGGTTCGACCAAGGCGATTTTCTATGCGCTCGGCGCCAACGGCGGCATCGCGCTGGCCAAGTTCGGCGCCGCCTTCTTCAGCGGCTCGAACGCGATGCTGGCCGAAGCGATCCATTCGCTGGCCGATTGCACCAACCAGATCTTCCTGCTGATCGGCCTGCGTCAGGCGCGGCGCCCGGCCAGCAGCGCCCATCCGATGGGACATGCGCGGGTGGTGTACTTCTGGGCGATGATGGTGGCGCTGCTGCTGTTCTTCCTCGGCGGCGCCTTTTCGGTGATGCAGGGAATCGACCATCTGCGCCATCCCGAGCCGCTCGGCAATGCCACGGTGGCGCTGGCGGTACTGGCGATCTCGGTGCTGCTGGAAGCGTTTTCGCTGTACGGCGCGCTGCGCGAGATCCGCAAGATCGCCGGCGGCAAGCCGTTCTTCCGCTGGTTCCGCGAAACCCGGCAGTCGGAACTGATGGTGATCGCCGGCGAGGACATCGCCGCGCTGGCCGGCTTGGCGCTGGCGCTGGCAGCGGTGGCGCTGACCGTGGTCACCGGCGATCCGCTGTGGGACGCGCTCGGCTCGATCGCGGTCGGCGTGCTGCTGATGATCGTTGCGCTGGTGGTGGTGCGCGAGGTGAAGGCGATGGTGACCGGCGAGTCGGCCGATCCGGAAATCCACGCGGCGATGCTGGCGCACATCGAGGCCCAGCCGGCGGTGGCACGGGTGATCAACTTCATCACGCTGCAATGGGGCGAGCAGTTGATGGTCGCGGTGCAGGCCGAAATGCGCCCGCAAGCCAGCGACCGTGCGCTGGTGGCGGCGATCAACGAAATCGAGGCGGGAATCCAGCGTCGCTGGCCGCAGGCGGTCTGGTGCTTTTTCGAACCGGATTTCGCCCGCGACCCGCACGACGCCACGGCGCCGCCGATCGCCGAACGGGTGGCCTGGCGCTAGCGGTGCGGCTTGGTGACTTCGTTGCCGATCACGCCGCCGACCGCGGCACCGCCAATGGTGCCGAGCGCGCCGCCGCCGACCGAATTACCGACCACGCCGCCCAGCACCGCGCCGGTGCCGATGCCGACCTGCTGCCGCGTCGGCGGAGTGGAACAGGCCGCCAAGCCGACCAGCGCCAGCGCGCAGGCGAATGAAGCGAGAATGCGTGCCATCATCGAATCCTCCTAGGCTGGCCGCGCCGGTCGCCTTCCTTGACAGTGCCGGTGCGGCAGAATACGTTTTATCCCTTTTCATGATAGATCGGCGCCTCGGGCGATAGTTCAGAACCGGCGTTGCCGGCCGGAACGTCTGACCCGCGGCAAGAAAGGATATGCATGCATTACACCCGTCTGGGCCGTACCGGCCTCAAGGTTTCCCGCATCTGCCTCGGCATGATGACCTATGGCTCGCCGCAGTGGCGGCCGTGGGTGCTGGACGCGGCGGCGGCACGGCCGTTCGTCCGGCGCGCGCTCGACCTCGGCATCAATTTTTTCGACACCGCCGACATGTACTCGAACGGCGCTTCGGAAACCGTCACCGGGCAGCTGCTGAAGGAGTTCGCGCGGCGCGAGGAAGTGGTGATCGCCACCAAGGTGTTCTTCCCGGTATTCGACGACATGCGGCTGGACCACCACACCGCCACGCGCGAGCAGCTGCGGCCGAACCGGCACGGGCTGTCGCGCAAGCACATCCTGCACGCGGTCGACGCGTCGCTGCAGCGCCTTGGCACCGACTACATCGACCTGTACCAGATCCACCGCTGGGATTACGGGACGCCGATCGAGGAAACCATGGAAGCGCTGCACGACGTGGTCAAGGCCGGCAAGGCGCGCTACATCGGCGCCTCCAGTATGTGGGCCTGGCAGTTCGCCAAGGCGCAGCAGGTGGCCAGGGAACACGGCTGGACGCCGTTCGTGTCGATGCAGAATCACTACAACCTCGCCTACCGTGAGGAAGAGCGCGAAATGATCCCGCTGTGCCGCGACCAGGGTGTGGCGCTGATCCCGTGGAGCCCGCTGGCGCGCGGCTTTTTGGCCGGCAACCGGACGCAGCAGGACCAGGCTGGCGCCGGAGCCTCCACCACTCGTGCCGGCACCGACGAAATGGCGCTGAAGTACTACTACAACGATGCCGATTTCGCCGTGGTGGCGGCGCTGTCCAGGGTCGCGCAGGAAAAGAAGGTCTCGAATGCGCAGGTCGCCTACGCCTGGCTTTTGCACAAGGGCGTGGCGGCGCCGATCGTCGGCGCGTCCAAGCTGGAGCAGTTGGAGCAGGCCGCTAGCGCGACCCAGATCAGCCTGAGCGAAGAAGACATCGCCGCGCTGGAGGCCGCCTACCAGCCGCACCCGGTGATCGGCCATTCCTGAAGCCGCCTGCGGCAAATCCACCAGCGGAGCCTGACATGATCGAGGGAAGCTGCCTGTGCGGCGGCGTGCGTTACGAGTATGGCGGCGAATTCGGCACCGTCACCGTCTGCCATTGCGCGACCTGCCGCAAGGCGCAGGGGACCAGCAACGTGATCGCGGCGCCGGCCGACCCCCGGCAATTGCGCTGGCGCGGCGATCCGTCGCTGATCGCCGAATACGAATCCTCGCCCGGCAAGAAGCGCGCATTCTGCCGTCGCTGCGGCACGCCGCTGTATTCGCGCCGCGACGATGCGCCGGATGTATTGCGGCTGCGGATGGGAACGATCGACAGCGCGGTCGCTACGGTGCCGGTTGCGCATATCTTCGCCACCGAGGTGCCGCCGTGGGCGGCGCTGGATGACGATTGGCCGCGCTATGCGGGGTTGGAGCCGGAGCGCGGTTGAGGCAGCTCGCGACTGGAGTGCCGTTCGCAATCAAGCATTCTGTAAGGCCCGGCATGCAGGAGCCATCCGGTCCGGCCTGCCAGGCCGTTCAGTCAGGCCGTACGTGCCGGATCTGCGCTTGAGGGTAGGTAGGCGGCCACCTGTAGCCAATGACGGTGGCCTTCGGATAGAAATGTTCCCGTACCTGCTCCAGCTGATTGCCTCCGAACAGGTAGATGAATTCGTCGTCTTCGCGCAGGTAGAAGCCGACATGGCCCTTCCAGCTCGATGGATCGTCTCGCCAGAGTATGGCGATGCAGCCGACAACCGGTCGCGCGAGCGGTTCGCCCCAACCAAGCCAGGATTTGGCGAGTGCCGAACCGGTGCCCTGGATACCGGCCTGCGCGAGTGACCAGTTGACAAAGGAAGAGCACCAGGAGGCCTTGTCGTCATATCCGGAAATGTTGGTTCCGGCGTGATATTCCGTGATGCGCGGATTGGTTGATCCCGGCGGATGGGAGGCGACACCGATTTCGCCAAAAGCAATCTGTAGCCAGCTTGGATGCATGAACTGTCCGGTCTAGCGTTGAGTATTCGCCTGCGCGGGCACACGGCTGTATATGGACAGAGATGTAGCCCGGGTTCGTATTTTGCAATTTATTATGCCGCGCTGGAACCGGAACGCGGCCCAACTCCAGCGCCGCCGACGTAATCCGCCAACCCCGTCCCCAGTGCCGCAAACACCACGCGGCAGCGCGGACTGTCGCGCAGGTCTTCATGCATCGCCAGCCAGGTCTCCAGCGGCAGCGAAAACGATTGCGGCAGCACCCGTACCAGCGCCGCGTCGCGCCGTGCCAGGCCGACCTGGCATATGCCGATGCCGAAGCCGGCGCGGATCGCTGCCAGTTGCGCCAGGTCGCTGTCGGCGCGCAGCGCGAAGTCGCCGCGGCCCAGCATGCCGAATTTCGGCCGCAAGCTGCGTATCGATGCGGTTTCCTGGTCGAAGCCGATCAGCGCGTGGCCGTTTCGCAGGTCATCCCAGCCGGACGGCGTGCCGTGCCGCGCCAGGTAGTCGCGGCGCGC
>JBATWJ010000151.1:0-2462 GCA_049672545.1 Burkholderiaceae bacterium | reverse complement strand
AGACCGCGCGTCCGCCTTGCTGCCGGTGCGACACCAGCGCCGGCACCGCGGCGTTGCGGCCGAACAGCATCACTTCGCCGTCGCACAGCGGCGCCAGCGCCAGCACGCGCGCATCGGCGCCGTTCAGCACTGCCACACCGCCCGGCAGCACCACGTCGACTTGGGTGCGCAGCACGTTGGCCATCTGTTCGGCATCCTCGATGTAGTAATCGGGCAGGGCGGCATCGGTGGCCAGGTTGGTGACCACGCCGACCTGGCAGCGGTCGTACGGCAGGCCTTCGGCCAGGATCGAGCGCAAGCCGGTTTCGAACACACCGGCCTCGACCGCGCGGTTCAGCAGCACGCGCTGTCCGGCCTGCCAGTTGGCGCAATCGCCGGCCTCGACCTGGCGCTGGTTCAGGAACAGGCCGTCACTGCACGCCAGTCCGGTGTAGATGCCCTGCAGGTGCAGCAGGCGCGCCAGCAGCCGCGCCACCGCGGTCTTGCCGCGGCTGCCGGAAATGCCGATGACCGGGATGCGGCCATCGTCCTGCGGCGCGAACAGATGGTCGATGATGGCGCGCCCGACCGGGCGCGGCTGGCCTTCCGCCGGCTTCAGGTGCATCAGCAGGCCGGGGCCGGCATTGACTTCGACGATCGCGCCGTGCTGCTCCGCCAGCGGACGGCCGATGTCTTCGGCGACCAGATCGACGCCGGCGATATCCAGCCCGACTACCCGCGCGGCCAGCGTCGCGGCTGCCGCCACCTGCGGATGCACATGGTCGGTGACGTCGATGGCAACGTTGCCGTTGCGCTGCACCAGCACTTCCTTGCCGGCCGCCGGGACCGAATCGCGCTGGTAGCCTTGGCGCGCCAGTTCCAGCCGCACGCCGGGCTCCAGGTCGTACAGGATCGGATTCAGCGGACATTCCTCGAGGTCGCCGCGGCGCGGGTCGCTGTTGATCTGCAGGTCGATCAGCTGTTCGACGGTCGAACGGCCATCGCCGATGATATGCACCGCTTCGCCGCGGATGGCGGCAGCCAGCTTGCCGCCGACCACCAGCAGCCGGTGCTCGTTGCCGGGGATGAAGCGTTCGACCAGCACGCCGCTGCCTTCCTTGTCGGCGGCATGCCAGGCGGCCTCGACCTCGGCGCGGGTGCTGAGATTGGTCGATACCGCGCGCCCGTGGTTGCCGTCGGACGGCTTGACCACCACCGGCACGCCGATGTCACAAGCCGCTTCCCAGGCGTCGGCCGGGTCGGCCGCCAGCCGGCCTTCCGGCACCGGCACGCCGCAGGCGCGCAGCAGACTCTTGGAGAGGTCCTTGTCGCGCGAGGTGCTTTCGGCGATCGCGCCGGTATGATCGGTCTCGGCGGTCCAGATGCGGCGCTGGCGGGCGCCATAGCCGAACTGCACCAGGTTGCCTTCGTTCAGTCGGAAGAACGGGATGCGGCGCTCCTCGGCGGCCTCGACGATGCAGCCGGTGCTGGGGCCCAGACACAGCCGGTCGACCATGTCGCGCAGCATTGCAACAGTAGCAGCGACCTCGTACGGCTTGTCCTCGATCGCCGCCATCACCAGATCGCGCGCGGCGTACAGCGCGGCGCGGCCGACCCGGTCGTCGCGCGTACGCACCACTACCTTGTAGATGCCGCGCACCGAGGTGCTGCGCGCCTTGCCGAAGGCGCTCGGCATGCCGGCCAGGTTTTGCAGCTCGATCGTCACGTGTTCCAGGATATGGGCCGGCCAGGTGCCTTCGCGCAGCCGCAGCAGGAAACCGCCGCGCTCGCCGATGCCGCACTTGTGCTCGATCAGGCCCGGCAGCCAGGCCGACAGGCGTTCATAAAATCCGGGAATGGTGTTGGACGGGAAATCCTCCAGCGCGCCGATGTCGACCCAGGCTTCCAGCGCCGGACGGTAGGTCCAGATGCTGGGGCCGCGCAAGGGAATTACATTGATGATGTCAATGGTCTTGTTATCCATGGTTGCGAGCGAAGGGCGGGCAGGGCAAAAAATAAGGTCCGTAACCGCCTATAACGCGGCAGCCGGAGTTTGGTTTACCGCAAACCGAAATAAATCTTTCATAGGTCAACAAAATGGCCCGCTGGCGCGTTCTCGGTAGGGAAAGGCTGCCGCGCAATCCTGTAAGCTTCGGCTGCGCCGCACCGGCCGGTCCCGGCCGCCGTCCGGCGGCTCTCGCGGATTCCCGCTGTTTCCATCGAAATCGAGTAACGAATGTCGTCTACGAGTGAGCCCCTGCCTGTTTCCTGGCGAACCGATCTGCAATCCCGGCTGGACGAGCAGGAAAACCTGCTGGCAGTGCTGGATCTGGACCTGGACGCGCGCCTGCGCTTCGCTGTTGGCGTGGTGGCGCTGACGGAACGCCGGCTGCTGACAGGCGACGCCGCCGGCTGGCGCGAATGGCCGCTCGACGCCGGCCTGGCGCTGGCGCTGCAGGATCATGCCGGGGTCGGCACGCTGG
>JBATWJ010000150.1:0-1844 GCA_049672545.1 Burkholderiaceae bacterium | reverse complement strand
TGGCTGGAATCGTGGCGGCGCCGATGGCAAGGCCGGCGCCGATCTGGCCCAGCTGCCGGGTCAGGCCGCCGAGTTGCGCCAGCGGGCCATCCTCGCCGCGATCCATGCCGATCGACAGCCCCTGCATCAGATAGTCGCCGAACTGCGCGAAGACGCGCGACGGGCTGCGGATGCCGAGCTTTTCCTTGAACCAGCCGATCACGCTGGTGCCGACGCCGGTCACCGATTCCTTCACCCAGCCGAGCGCGCCGGTGATGCCGTCGACCAGGCCGCGCAGGATGTTGGCGCCGAACTCGCTGAACTTGGCCGGCAGATCGATGCCAAACCAGCGCAGCACGCCGGCGAACGCCTTGTAGAAAAGCCCGAGTGGCGACCAGTCGAGCAGCAGCGCGCCGACGGCGCCGATGCCGCCAGAAAAGGCGGTGCGCACGTCCTGCCACAGGCCGGTGAAGAATGCCTTGATCGGCTCCCAGTTGCGGTAGATCAGGTAGGCGGCCACCGCAATGGCGGTGACCGCCAGACCGATCGGATTCATCAGCAGCGCGCGCCCGAGCCACAGCGCGGCGGTGCCGGCGAAGCGGAAGGCGCCGCCGAGGGCATGCAGCACCGGCATTAGCGACAGACCGCTGGCGCCGGCCGACGTCAGCATGAAGCGCAGCACCGCGAACGGGCCGACCAGGGCGGCCACGGCCAGCATCATCGGTCCCAGCACCAGCAGCACGCCGGCCAGCGCGCCAAACGTGACGATGGTGGCCTTGGCGACGGTCGAATGCTCGCGCATGAAGGCGGTGATGGATTTCGTCCACCCGGTCACCGCTTCCAGCCCGCGGGCATACAGCGGCAGGATCTGCGTTCCCAGTTCCAGTTGCAGGTCGCGCAGCTTGGCCTGCGCTTCCAGCTCCTGACCGCTGGCGCTCTGACGTGCGCGGCCGTACAGCGCGTCGATGTCGTCGGCGCCCTGGTTGAGGCGCATGTTCTTGTGGATCTGCTCGCGCTGCAGGTACATCTGGCCGAACAGGTTGGAGGCGGTGCGGTTGGAAAAGATGCCGCCGATCGCGTCCAGTACTCCCTGCTTTTCCGTGATGCCTTTCTTCTCCAATTGCGGCAGCAGCACCTGCTCCATCCAGGCGAACTGGTTGTCGCGGAACAGGTCGGCGCCCTTCAGCGCGCCGGGGTTCAGGAACGACAGCTGGCCGGCCTTGTCGTGCTTGACCTTGGTCGGATCACCGATCAGGCCCAGTTCGTCGAGCTTTTGCGCGGTGCGGCGGGTGGTGCGGCCCTGATACAGGTTGTTGTAGGCGGACATCATTGCGGTACCGACGCGGAAGCCGCCCATTTCCTGCACCAGCGGTTCCATCGTGTAGTAAAAGGCATCGTCCTTCATGCCCTTGGCCGCCAGGCCGCCGGTCTTGATCACGTTCAGCCATTCTTCCGGCCCGACGCGGCCGCCGGTGGCGGTCAGCACCTGCTGCACGATGTTGGCCTGCCGGTTGAACGCCTGCTGGCTGGAGAGGCCGCCGCGCAGCTCGATCACTTTCAGCATGTCCATGAACTTGCGATCGTGATCGCCCGCCTGCTCGGCGTCGTACATGGCGGCGTTGGCAAATTTCATCTTCGCCAGCAGCGGGCTGACCATTTCGGCGTGATGCTCGTCGGCGAATACCGTCAATGCGTCCCGCACCAGTTCCAGATTCTGCACGGTGCTGGTCCCGTAGGTCTGCATCGCCTTGGCGTATTTGATGGCGTCGGCAGATGCCTGATCGCCCAGGCCGAGGGAGCGTACGCGCAGTGATTCACTCTGGTAGTGCTTCGATTCACTTAGCGTCTTGCCGACCGGCATGCCG
>JBATWJ010000149.1:0-1509 GCA_049672545.1 Burkholderiaceae bacterium | reverse complement strand
TCGGTTGGCAGTGGCGGATAGAAGCCGAACCGCTCGCCGAGGTGGCGCCGGTAGCCGGGTTCGGCGCGGCCGCGCCGCCACAGGCGCGCCAGCACCAGCGGCAGCGCCAGCCACCAGGCGATCGAATACAGGAAGCGGCTCAAACCAGTGGATGGCCGACCAGCCGGGTGAGAATCGCCAGCGGGCTGGCGCCGGGATCGTACTGCTGCGCAGGCGGCAGGTGCAGCGTCTGTTCCAGCATGTACTGGCCGGACATCACCGCGTGCGAAGTCTGGTCGGAAAAGCAGACCCAGACGCTGCCCGGCGGGAACGGCATGCTGAGCTGCTCGGCATCCTGCTGGTAGTCGAGATCGGCTTTCATGCAGTCGTGCAGCTGCAGCATCAGGTGGTCGTATTCGCTGCGCAGCGACTTGGTCACGTGCAGCGCCGCCAGTGCGCGCGCCTGCCACGGTACATAGCGCTTCGTGCGCGGCAGGAAATGGCGGGCGACGGTTTCGAACGGCTCGCCGATGCGCCAGACGCGCGGCACGCCGTCCGGATTGACGTTGGTGAACACGCGCAGGATGCGCTCGCCATAGCTGGGCCGCGACGGGAACGCGTCGACGTGCAGGCGCCGATCATCGGCGCGCCAGTGTTGCGTGCGCGTCTCGACCTGCGCCGGCCGGTAGCTGGTCGGCGCCAGCCGCATGGCGCCGACGTAGCGCGGCAGCAGCGTGTCGATCAGCATTTGCGCCTGGCTGCGAAAGCGGCCGATCATCAGCGCCAGCGCCGCCTGCTGCGGAGCATCGCCGGTCGCACCCTTCAGATGGCCATGCGCATCCAGGCTGATGTTGCGCACCTTGCGGTCGCGCACTTCGGGCGTCAGGAAACGCCGCTCTTCCGGCAGCAGCTGAAACGCCAGGCGCGGGAAATACAGCACCTTGCCGGCTTCGAGCGCTTCGATCCACGCCTCGTTGGGCGCGGCGATCTGCCAGTCGGCGCTGTCGATCTCCAGGATTTGCTGTTCCATGCCCGGTATTATGCCGCGTGGCGATGCGGCGGTCAGCCGCTATTGGATGTCGAGCAAGAACGCGGCGACAGGCGGAAATAGCCGGAATAGCCGGCCAAAAGGCTGCGGCGGCGCGGCGGGAAAGATCGCGGCAGGCTGGAAATCTTCACATACCCCCGCCGCCAATGCTTTATACCGCGCATGAACAGGCCTAAGTGGATGCATACTCCTACCACTGATTGATACCACCTAGTTCGACCGAAGAGCGCCTTGCGCCGGCTCCGGCTGCCGCTCCAGCAGGTCCGCCAGCGCCGCTTCCACCTGTGCCACCGACGGCGGCGCGCCCAGCTCGCCCAGGTTGACGATCTGCGGCGCCCAATCGCCTTCGGTCTTCCAGCGCGGCGAATCGCAGTACAGCTCGATGGTCGGGCGGCAATAGGCGGCGGCGATATGCGTCAGGCCGGTATCGACGCCGATCGCCAGCGCCGCCCGCTGCGCCAGCAACACCGCTTCCATCATCG
>JBATWJ010000148.1:0-24349 GCA_049672545.1 Burkholderiaceae bacterium | reverse complement strand
GTGTACGCGGCGCGCAAGGGCATCCGCACCGGCGTGGTGGCGGAGCGCTTCGGCGGCCAGGTACTGGACACGATGGCGATCGAGAACTTCATCTCGGTCAAGGAAACCGACGGCCCGCACTTCGCCGCCGCGCTGGAAGAGCACGTGCGCGCCTACGACGTCGACATCATGAATCTGCAGCGCGCCGAAGCGCTGGTGCCGGGCAAGCTGATCGAAGTGAAGCTGGCCAGCGGCGCGATACTGAAGGGCAAGTCGGTGGTGCTGGCGACCGGCGCCCGCTGGCGCCAGATCAACGTGCCCGGCGAGAACGAGTACCGCAACCGCGGCGTTGCCTACTGCCCGCACTGCGACGGCCCGCTGTTCAAGGGCAAGCGCGTGGCGGTGATCGGCGGCGGCAACTCCGGCGTCGAGGCGGCGATCGATTTGGCCGGCCTGGTCGAACACGTGACGCTGCTCGAATTCGCGCCCGAATTGCGCGCCGACGCGGTGCTGCAGCGCAAGCTGCACAGCCTGCCGAACGTGACCGTGATCACCTCGGCGCAGACCACCGAGATCCACGGCGACGGCCAGCGCGTCACCGGCCTCAGCTACAAGGACCGCGGCACCGGCACGGTCAAGCCGGTGGAACTGGCCGGCGTCTTCATCCAGATCGGGCTGGTGCCGAACACCGAATGGCTGAAGGGTACGCTGGCGCTGTCGCGCCACGGAGAAATCGAGGTCGACGCGCGTGGCCAGACCTCGCTGCCGGGCGTATTCGCCGCCGGTGACGCCACCACGGTGCCGTACAAGCAGATCGTGATCGCCGCCGGCGACGGCGCCAAGGCCGCGTTGTCCGCGTTCGACCACTTGATCCGCAGCTCGGTATCGGAGCAGGAGGACGCCGCCAGCCCGGCCGCGGTCCCTGCCTGAGCTCCCACTTTCCGCCGCCGAGTGCGGCAGTTCTGACAGCGCCGTCCGGCTTCCCGCCGGACGGCGTTTTTGCATTGTGGCCCAGCAGCACGAACGCATCCTGTGACCGCTGTGGAAAACCGCGTTGTATCGGGGAAACTGCATAGAGTAGAATTGCCCAACGCTAATGTTTCCAAGGCGCCAAGTGCGCCATGGTCCGTCAACCGGCAATCCGCCGATCCAGGAGAGAGATATGGCAAGCGATGGTTCAGTAGCCCCGAAAGAACGCGTCAATATCGTGTACCGCCCCGCCACCGGCGACGCCCAGGCCGAAGTCGAGCTGCCACTGAAGCTCTTGGTGGTCGGCGACTACACCTTGCGCGAGGACGACACTCCGCTGGAAGAAATGAAACCGATCACGGTCGACAAGGACAACTTCAACGACGTCCTGAAGGCGCAGAAGCTGTCGCTGAACATGACGGTGCCGAACCGGCTCGACAGCAAGGCCGGCGAAGACGACGTGCTGGCGGTGCAGATGAACTTCGATTCGATCAACGACTTCTCGCCCGACGCGATCGTCGAAAAGGTGCCGGAGCTGAAGCAGATGATCGCGCTGCGCGACGCGCTGAAGGCGCTCAAGGGGCCGCTCGGCAACATTCCGGATTTCCGCAAGAAGGTGCAGGAACTGGTACAGGACGATGGCGTGCGCCAGCGCCTCCTGGGCGAGCTCGGCATCCAGGACCAGTAACACCACAGGGAGACAAATAGCATGGCTGACGAATTGAAACAGCAGGAAGCCGCCGCCACCGAAGACGCCGGCGCCTCGCTGCTGGACCAGCTGGTGGAATCGGCGCGCATCAAGCCCGGCGACGATGCCTACTCGATCACCCGCCAGGGCATCCAGGCCTTCGTGTCGCAGCTGCTGGAGCCGCAGCGCGCGGTCGAGCGCGTGACCCAGGCCACCGTCGACGACATGATCGCCGACCTCGACAAGAAGCTGTGCGCACAGGTCGACTCAATCCTGCACCACGCCGATTTCCAGAAGATGGAATCGGCTTGGCGCTCGCTGAAGTTTCTGGTCGACCGCACCAACTTCCGTGAAAACATCAAGATCCAGATCCTGAACGTCAGCAAGCAGAAGATGCTGGACGACTTCCAGGACGCCGCCGACATCACCAAGTCGGGCCTGTACAAGAACCTGTACACGGCGGAATTCGGCCAGTTCGGCGGCCAGCCGTTTGGCGCCATCATCGCCAACTATGAATTCGGTCCCGGCGGCCAGGACATCAAGCTGCTGCAATATGCGGGCAGCGTCGCCGCGATGGCGCATGCGCCCTTCATCGCCGCCACCGGCCCTGAGTTTTTCGGGATCGAGTCCTACGATCAGTTGCCGAACCTGAAGGATCTGTCCTCGGTGTTCGAGGGACCGCAGTTCGTCAAGTGGAATTCGTTCCGCGAAAGCGAGGATGCCCGCTACGTCGGCCTGACGCTACCGCACTTCCTGCTGCGCGTGCCTTACGGCGCCGACACGATCCCGGCCAAGAAATTCAACTACAAGGAAGACGTCTCCGGCGGCAACAGCCAGTTCCTGTGGGGCAACGCGGCATTCGCCTTCGCCTCGCGCCTGACCGGCAGCTTCGCCGACTACCGCTGGTGCGCCAACGTGATCGGTCCGCAGGGCGGCGGTACGGTTGGCGACCTGCCGGTGTATTCCTATGAATCGATGGGCGAGATCCAGAACAAAATCCCGACCGAGGTGCTGATTTCGGAACGGCGCGAGTTCGAACTGGCGGAACAGGGCTTCATCGCGCTGACGATGCGCAAGAACAGCGACAACGCCGCCTTCTTCTCGGCCAATTCGGCGCAGAAGCCGAAGTTCTTCGGCAACAGCAAGGAAGGCAAGGAAGCCGAGTTGAACTACAAGCTCAGCACGCAATTGCCCTACATGTTCGTGGTCAGCCGGCTAGCGCACTACATCAAGGTGATCCAGCGCGAAAACATCGGCACCTGGAAGGAGCGCGGCGACCTCGAAAACGAATTGAACATGTGGATTCGCCAGTACGTGGCGGACATGGACAATCCGGCCGAAGGGGTGCGCAGCCGGCGCCCGCTGCGCCAGGCGGAAATCAGCGTCGCCGACGTCGAAGGTGAACCGGGCTGGTACCGGGTCGACCTGAAGGTGCGGCCGCACTTCAAGTACATGGGCGCTTCCTTCACGCTGTCGCTGGTCGGCAAGCTCGACAAGAAATAAGCCTTCCCTCCGCAAAAGCCCGTGTTTCAAACGTAACAGAAACACGGGCTTTTGACATTCGGTAGTAACCGACGCCCCTCACACTGGGAACCATGCGCAGTAACGAAACTTTCGGAGTTGCGCAATCGCCGCAGAAACCCCTCGGATTCGGTACGGCGAAAGAGACAAGGCGGCAGCAGCTTTTTCGGACGATGCGTTGCCTGCCGTTCGATAGACATCACTCATAAAGGAAAACATCATGCCAATGCCATGCTACCTGATCCTCGAAGGTCAGAACCAGGGGAAGATCGAAGGCTCGACCAAGGTCAAGGGACACGAAGGCAAGATCCTGGTGCAGGCGGTCGACCACACCATCGAAATCCCGAAGAGCCCGCAGACCGGCCTGCCGACCGGCAAGCGCATCCACTGCCCGATGGTCGTCACCAAGGAAATCGACAAGGCGTCGCCGAAGCTGTTCCAGGCGCTGACCTCCGGCGAACAGATGAAGGAGGTCACGCTCGAGTTCTACCGCATCTCGCCCAAGGGCACCGAAGAAAAGTACTACACGGTGAAGCTATCGAACGCGATCCTGACCAGCGCCCGCTCGTGGACGCCGAACTGCCTGGATCCGAACAACCGGCAGATGGGGCACATGGAAGACATCGCCTTCACCTACGAAAAGATCACCTGGACCTTCGATCCGGACGGCATCGAAGCCGAGGACTCCTGGTTGGCGCCGAAGTCGTGATGACGCCCGCTCCCGCCTACCAGCAGTGACGGGAGCGCGCGGCACGACGATCAGACACCGGTGCGAAGGCGACTGTCCCGCGATTCGCCTTCGCATCCCATAGCCACGGGGCCAAAGCGGCATTCGATACATATGGCGCTTCACTGACACAGCGCCTTTTGCCAGCGGCCTTCATGGCTTTCAAAAAAATTGAAAGGAAACCATCATGCCAATGCCATGCTATTTGACGCTCGAAGGTGAAAACCAGGGCAAGATCGAAGGCTCGACCGCAGTCAAGGGACACGAAGGCAAGATCCTGGTGCAGGCGGTCAACCACACCGTCGAAATCCCGAAGAGCCCGCAGACCGGCCTGCCGACCGGCAAGCGCGTCCACTGCCCGATGATCGTCACCAAGGAAATCGACAAGTCGTCGCCGAAGCTGTTCCAGGCACTGACCTCCGGCGAACAGATGAAGAACGTCACGCTCGAGTTCTATCGCATCTCGCCCAAGGGCACCGAGGAAAAGTACTACACGGTGAAACTGGCGAACGCGATCCTGACCAGTGCCCGTTCGTGGACGCCGAACTGCCTGGATCCGAACAACCGACAGCTGGGCCACATGGAAGATCTTGCGTTCACCTACGAAAAGATCACCTGGACCTTCGATCCGGACGGCATCGAAGCCGAGGACTCCTGGCTGGCGCCGAAGTAAGCCGTGAAGGAACGCCGGCTGCTGGAGAGGATATCCCACTGGGAGGAAGGCGGAGAACGTACCAACCAGACCCAGGTGGATATCCTCGTGCGCTCGGTCATGGATCACCTGCGCCGGCTGCTGAATACGCGCCAGGGCAGCGTCCCGCTCGATCCGCAGTTCGGCGTTCCGGATTTCACCAATATCGCCGGCGGTCTGTCCGCCGGTTCGCCGCGCGAGATCGAGGAAGCGATCCGGCGCATGGTGCAGAAGTACGAGCCGCGCCTGAAGTCGCCCAAGGTGACGCTCAATCGCGAGTCGACCGATGTGCTGGCGATCCGATTCGACCTCGGCGGCATGCTGGAAGTGGACCACCGCGATATCCCGCTGCAGCTCTCGACGACGGTCGGCGCCAATGGCAAGGTGCACGTGACCTGATGAAAACCCCCGCCGCGCGCGCCGCGCGGCTTTCCTGATCCGACAAAGCCCTCACCATGTTCAATCGGTACTACGAAGACGAATTGAACAAGCTCAAGAGCTTGGCGGTCGAATTCGCCCAGAACAACCCGGGGCTGGCGCCGATGCTTTCTGGCCCTTCGGCTGACCCGGACGTCGAGCGCCTGCTGGAAGGCGTCGCCTTCCTGACCGGCCTGACGCGCCAGAAGCTGGACGACGAATTTCCGGAATTCGTGCAGGAACTGGCGAACCTGCTGTTTCCGCATTACCTGCGGCCGATCCCGGCCTCGACCCTGGTCGAATTCGCGCCGCGCGTGCCGCTGGCCGAAGCGGTCCACATCCCGGCCGGCACCGAACTGGCATCGGTCCCGGTGGACGGCACGCGCTGCCACTTTCGCACCTGCCATGATCTGGAGGTCGCGCCGATCTCGCTGGCCGACGTCAACCTGCTGACACCGGCCGGAGCGGCACCGATGCTGGTGATGGATTTCGAACTGCAGGGCATCGACCTCGCCGCCTGGCAGGGCGACCGCGTCCGGCTGTTTCTCGGCAACGGCTATACCGAGGCCACCAAGCTGCTGCTTTTGCTGACCAATCACGTGACCTTGGTGCGGGTCGCCGGCAGCGGCGGCGAGCGTTTCGAGCTCGGTGCACACGGCTTGCGCGCGTCCGGCTTCGACGTCGAACTGCTGCCCTGCCCCAGCCATGCCTTTCCCGGCTTTCGCTGCGTGCAGGAGTTTTTTGTGCAGCCGGAGAAATTCCTGTTCATCGACATCGAGGGATTCCGGCGCTGGTCGAATCGCGGCGACGGCAGCCGCTTCATGGTGTTCCTGTCGCTGGACCAGATTCCGGAGTGGATGCCTGAAGTGCGCTCCGACAGCTTCATGTTCAACGTCGTGCCCGCCATCAACCTGTTTCCGCATGCGGCCGACCCGATCGCCCACGAGCATCGCGCCACCGAATACCGGGTCCTGCCGGAAGCGCAAAACCGCCAGCACTATCAGGTGTATTCGATCGACCAGGTGGTCGGCTACCAGCAAGGCGTCGCCGAGCAGCGTACCTACCTGCCGTTCGGCATGGTCCGGCACGACGGCCGCGGCGCCAAGCTCAGCTATCGCAGCACGCTGCGCGCCGCCACCATTGGCCGCGGCAGCGAGGTCTTTTTGTCGGTGGCCTATCCTCCGGGCGAGATACCGCAGCCGGAGACGCTGTCGGTAAAGATCACATGCACCAACCGCTCGCTGCCGGAAAGTCTGAAGCTGGGCGACCTGAGCCAGCCCACCGCCAGTTCGCCGGACCGCATGAGCTTCCGCAACATCCGGACGATTACGCCGGCGCTCAATCCGCCGACCGGCGAGGCGCTGCTCTGGCGCCTGATTTCGCATGCGTCGCTGAATTTCCTGTCGGTCGCCAACGCTGACAACCTGCGCTCGCTGCTCAGCCTGTACATCTTTTCCGAGCGACAGGAGCGCGGCCAGGAAATCGCCAACCGGCGCCGAATCGACGGCATCCAGGAAGTCAGCGCCGTACCGGAAACCCGGCTGATGGGGCGTGGCAGTCTGCTGCGCGGCCAGCGCGTCCGCATCAAGTGCCGCCCCGATCATTATTCCGGCATCGGCGACATGTACCTGTTCGGCTGCGTACTGAATCATTTCCTGGCCGATTACGCCAGCATCAATTCCTATACCCGCGTCGAACTTGAGGACGTTTTTTCAGGAGCAGTCTTCAAATGGCCGCCACGACTGGGACAGCAGCCGCTGCTTTAAGGGAGAAACTGCTCGCCAACGGCGAGAAGTTCTCCTACTTCCAGGCGATCCGCCTGCTGCGCCAACTGGGGAGAAGCACCGGCGCGCGCGCTGATGAAGTCCGTATCCGGCCCCGGCTCGGCCTCGGCTTCCCGGAAAACGATATCGATCGCATCGAGCCGCTACCGCAGGGCGGCCACCGGATCACCGCCAATTTCTTCGGCCTGTATGGCGTGGCCTCGCCATTGCCGGTGTATTACACCGAGGACCTGTTCGAGGAGGAGCGCGAAGGCCGCCACGCTACCCGCGACTTCCTGGACATCGTGCACCACGCGATGTATCCGCTGCTGTTCGACGCCTGGATCAAGTACCGGCTGCAGCAGAGAGTGGTCGAAGCGGAGGATGACGACGTCCTGAACCGGCTGTACGCATTCGTCGGCCTCGGCGACTCCGACCTGCGCATCGACCTACTGCCGGGCAGCGCGGAACTGCTGCGCTATGCCGGCCTGCTGAACCAGCGGCCGCGCTCGGCGCTCGGCCTGCGCACGCTGCTGGGAGACGCCTTCAGCCCGGCCATGGTCGAAGTCGATTCCTGCGTGCCGCACTGGCTGCCGATCGCCGACGACCAGCGCCTGCGCCTCGGCCGCCAGGCCCACTGCCTCGGCGAGGATAGCCATCTGGGTTCGCGCATCGACGATTACGCCAGCCGGATCCGCATCCGGCTGCACGACGTTCCGGCCAGTCTGTTTCAGCAATTGATGCCCGGGGAGCCGGGTCATGCGCGCCTGCGCTTCCTGACCTCCTACTATCTGATCGATCCGCTGACCGTCGAGGTTCAGGTCGGCCTGCGCGACGACGAGGCGCACCCGGCGCGCCTGAACGGCCGCCACTGGTCGCGCTTGGGGCTGGACACCTGGCTCAATCCCAAACCGGACGGCGGACGCACAGGAATGGCGTTCCAGCTCTGAATACCAAGACCCATACTGAAAACAAGGAGAACAACGATGCTGCTGGTCGAACTCAAACCGCTGGTCGGACGCCTTAACCCCTACTCCCGCCAGGCGTTGGAAAACGGCGTCGGCTTGTGCGTCGGCCGCAGTCACTATGAAATCACCGTCGAACATCTGCTGGTGAAACTGCTGGACGATGCACAATCCGACATATCGCTGCTGCTGCGCCAGTACGACCTCGACCCCGCGCACCTGAAGCGCGCGATCGACCTGGCAGTGGAGGAAATGCGGACCGGCAACGCCGGTCGTCCGGCGTTCTCGCCGCTGTTGCTGGAACTGCTGCAGGACGCCTGGCTGATCGCCTCGGTTAACCTGCTCGAAACCCGCATCCGCTCCGGCGCCATCCTGCTCGCCTTCCTCGCGCGCGCCACTTATTACGCCACCGGCGACTACGCAGAGCCGCTGCGCCGGCTCAACCGCGAAACGCTGCTGGCTTCCTTCGGACAGGTCTGCTCCGCCTCGATCGAGGAAACGGCTGCCGGCGAGAACGGCGCAGAGGCGCCCGCAGGCGGCGCCGATGGCAGCGCGATCGCACGCTTTTGCGAGAACTTCACCGAGAAGGCGCGCGCCGGCAAGATCGACCCGGTCTTCGGCCGCGACCAGGAAATCCGGCAGATGGTCGACATCCTGGCGCGCCGCCGCAAGAACAATCCGATCTGCGTCGGCGACCCCGGTGTCGGCAAGACCGCGGTGGTCGAAGGGCTGGCGCTGCGCGTGGTCGATGGCGACGTGCCTGACTCGCTGAAGGACGTCACCATCCTCGGGCTCGATATGGGCCTGTTGCAGGCAGGCGCCAGCGTCAAGGGTGAATTCGAGAACCGCCTGAAGGGCGTGATCACCGAGATCAAGTCCTCGCCCAAGCCGATCATCCTGTTCATCGACGAAGCGCACACACTGATCGGCGCCGGCGGCCAGGCCGGCACCTCGGACGCCGCCAACCTGCTGAAGCCGGCGCTGGCGCGCGGAGAATTGCGCACCATTGCCGCCACCACCTGGGCCGAATACAAGAAATATTTCGAAAAGGACGCCGCACTGGCGCGCCGCTTCCAGCTGGTCAAGCTGGACGAACCGGATCTGGCAACCGCCGTGCTGATCCTGCGCGGCCTGAAGGAAAAATACGAAGACGTGCACCGCGTGGTGATGCGCGACGACGCCATCGTCGCCGCCGCTGAACTGTCCAGTCGCTACATCACCGGCCGTCAGTTGCCGGACAAGGCGGTCGACCTGCTCGATACCGCCTGCGCGCGCGTGAAGGTGCTGCAAAGCGCCAAGCCAGATGTGCTGGAAGATAAGGAGCGCCAGATCCAGGCCCTGCATCGCGAACAAGCCGGGCTGGAACGCGACCGCGACAATCTGCAGCCGGTCGATCTGACCCGCCTGCAGGAAATCGACGCGTTGCTGCTCAAACTGGAAAATGAAGCGGCAGAACTGCGCGCCGTCTGGAGCACGCAGAAGAACGCAGCCGACGCCTTGCTTGCGGCCCGCGCGGCGCGCACCCAGGCCCGTGCCGATGGCGCATCGCCGCAACAGCTCGAACAGCTGGTGCGCGACATCGAGATCGCCAGCGCGGCATTCAAGGAAGCACAGGGCGCGCAGCCGCTGGTGCGCGTGGACGTCGATCCCGACGTGGTCGCCAAGGTGATCTCCGACTGGACCGGTATCCCGGTCGGCAAGATGCTGCGCGACCAGGCCGAAACCGTGATGAACATGGCAAAGACGCTGGCGGCGCGGGTGCGCGGCCAGGACCACGCGATGCACCAAATCGGCGAGATTCTGAAGACCGCCCAATCCGGCTTGCGCGACCCGCAGCAACCGCTCGGCGTATTCCTGCTGGCGGGACCATCCGGTGTGGGCAAGACCGAGACCGCGCTGGCGGTGGCCGACATCCTGTTCGGCGACGAGAAATCGACCGTCATCGTCAACATGAGCGAATTCCAGGAGAAGCACAACGTCAGCCGCCTGATCGGATCACCACCCGGCTACGTCGGCTATGGCGAAGGTGGCGTGCTGACCGAAGCGGTGCGGCAACGCCCGTACTCGGTCGTGCTGCTGGACGAAGTGGAGAAGGCGCACCTGGACGTGCTGAACCTGTTCTACCAGGTGTTCGACAAAGGGATGCTGTCGGATGGCGAAGGCAAAGAAATCGATTTCTCCAACACCGTCATCTTCCTCACTTCCAACCTGGCGACCGACGTCATCACCGAAATGACCGCCGGCGACGAAAAGCCCGACCATGAAACCCTGCTGGCGGCGGTGCGGCCGATCCTGTCGGAGCACTTCAAGCCGGCGCTGCTGGCACGCATGACGGTGATCCCCTACTTCACGCTGGCGCAGGATGCGCTGGCCGGCATCGTCCGCCTCAAGCTCGACAAGATCGTCCGCCGGCTGCAGCACAACAACAAGATGCGCTTCGAGTACAGCGAGGCCGTGGTGCAGCAGATCGCCGCACGCTGCACCGAAGTCGAAACCGGCGCGCGCAACATCGATTTCATCCTGCGCGGCACCGTCATGCCGCTGATGTCGCAGGAAATTCTGGCGCGCATGAGCGGCGAAGAACAGCCCTCCGCCGTCACGCTCGATGTCTCGGACGACGGCGGCTTCGAGGTGGATTTTCCAGTGTAATGCAGGTTGCCGGTTTCGATGGCGGCGTTACAGCTGTAACCGCAGCGACATGGAACGGTAAGACAGCACCGCCAGAATAAGATCAACCAGGTTTCAGGAATTCAGAAATGGCCTCACTATCCAACCGGCTCGCCGCTAACAAGCGCTTCGAATTCGCCTCCAGGGCATTCGGCGAAGACAAGTTCGCCGTGGTGAACATGGAAGGCTACGAAGCGATCTCGCGCCCGTTCCGCTTCGAGCTGACGCTGGTCAGCGATGACGCAGACGTCGATTTCGACCAGATGCTGCAAAACCCGGCGACCTTCCGTATCTATACAGCCGACGGCGCATCCAGCGTGCCCTATCACGGCATGCTGGCAGAGTTCGACCAGCTGCATCAGTCCGACGGTTACGTGTTCTACCGCGCGGTGCTGGTCCCGCGCACCTGGCAGCTGTCGCTGTACCAGGTTTCCGAGGTCTACCTGGAGGAGAAGCCGATCCCGGCGCTGATCAAGAAGGTGCTGGAGAGCGCCCGTTTCACCAGCATGGACTTCGAAATGAAGACCAGCGGCAGCTACCGCGATCGCAGCTTCGTCTGCCAATACCAGGAATCGCACCTGGATTTCCTGTCGCGCTGGATGGAAAAGGAGGGTTTGTACTACTGGTTCCAGCACGACGACCAGGACAAGATGGTGATCGTCGACAACAAGAGCATGCATGACGCGACGGCACTCGCCGTCAACTACCGTCCCGCCGACGAACTGGACACTGGCGCCGCTTCGGATTCGGTGCAGATCTTCACCTGCCGCCAGAAACCGCTGCCGAAGCAAGTCATCCTGCAGGACTACAACCATCGCAAGGCAGCTACCCAGCTGCGCGTGGTAGCTCCGGTATCCGACAAGGGCATCGGCGACGTCATGATATACGGCGAGAATTTCCGCGACGCCCAGGAAGGCGAGCGCTACGCCAAACTGCGCGCCGAAGAGATCATCTGCGGCGGCAAGGTGTTTTCCGGCGAATCGACCGCGGTCGGCCTGCGCAGCGGCTACTTCATGCAACTGGCGCAGCACTATCGCGATGCCTTCAACGGCAAATACCTGGTGATCGAGGTCGAACACCGGGGCTCGCAGGCCGGCGCGCTGCTGAACGGCATCCGCTCGCCGTTCAGCAGCGGCGCGGAGTCGCCCGACACTTCCTACGGCAACAGCTTCCGCACCATCGCCGCCGACGTGCAATTCCGTCCGGAGCGCGTGACCCAGAAGCCGCGCGTGGCCGGCACCATGAACGCCACCATCGATTCCGAAGGCAGCGGCGAATACGCCGAACTGGACGAATACGGCCAGTACAAGGTGCAATTGCCGTTCGATCAGACCGACAAGAACGCTAACAGGGGTTCGGCGCGCGTACGTATGGCGACACCCTATTCCGGCAGCAATCATGGCATGCATTTCCCGCTGCACAAGAACGCGGAAGTCTTGCTTTCCTTTACCGACGGTGATCCGGATCAGCCGGTGATTGTCGGTGCGGTCCCCAACTCGGAGAACCGCAACATCGTCAATGCCACCACATCGCACGACAATCGCATCAGCACTGCCGGCGGGAACGAGATTTATTTGGGCGACACCCGGGGCAAACAGGTCATGTGGCTGCATTCGCCGTTCCATAACAGCACCATCGGTATCGGCTCGACCGATCCAAAAGGAGGCGGCAGCATCTGGACCAGCACTGCCGGCAGTTCGGAAAGCCTGACGGTCGGCAGTTCGAACTCGGCCTTCCTGGGTACCAAGAATTCGATCAGCGCGTCGTTCGATACCACCGCGTCGGCCGGCGTGGTTCACAAGGCCGGCATCGGCACCAGCATCAACTGGACCCTGGGATCCGACGTCACCTGGAAAGGGGGACGCAGCATCAGCCTGGACGACTCCGAATCCGTGTCTTTGAAAACCGACGCCAAGACCCAAGCCAACAATGAGGTTTTGATTTCCGGCGGACAGAGAACGGCACTCAAGGCCATCATCGATCCTTTGAAATCCAAGGTAAAGCGCATCGTCGGATTAAACATCGCCGCAAACGTCGCCGTGGCGGCCGGCGCCGCCGGAGCCATCGGCAAGTTCGCCGATGCCGGCCAATCTCCAAAGGACGACGGCAAGATCGGCCCCTGGAACCCGTACGGATACGGCGTTACCGCAGCCCAGGCCGGATTGAACTCGGTATCGACGTTGGTCACCCACCTCGTCGTGCGGGCGGCAGCCAACGCCATTACGACAGCACTGAAGGCGGACAGCAGCTATGCCAGCAATATCAGAGTAAACGGAACCGGCATCAACCTGCAGGTGGACAGCTTGGCGCCAGCAGCAACCGGCCGGATCCAGGTGACCGAGAACAGCGTTTCGATTTCGACCGCCACCCTTGCTCCGACCATGGCACAGTCTTCGGTCGCGCTCACGCCCACCGAGTTGACGATGACTGGCAACGGCATGGGGACCATGACCAGCAGACTCGTGCTCAACGCCACCAACGCAACGCTCGACACGAAGAATCCTGCCGGCAAGGTGGTGCTCAAACACCCGACCGGGGGAAAGATCACCATCGACTCCGGCGGCATCCTAGGTAAGTCCGGCACGGGCGAATCAAGGCTGGCGGTTCGCCCGGATCAGGCGACGCTGGAGTTCGCATCAGGTATCGGCTTCCAGGCGAAGACGACCAAAGTGCTCGCCAATTTTTCAGACATTTCCAAGATGGAGCTGACCTCAACCGGCGGCAGCATAAAATATGGCGCAGCCGAACTCAAGCTCGGCCCAGCCGGCGCGACGGTCAATGGCGCGCTGATCCGTCTGGGCTGATCATGAAAATCTACCGCTCCGACCAACTGGCGATCCTTTACCGCAGCTTTCGCTTCGCCCAGCGCAATACACTGGCGGTCGGCATGCTCGGGTTTTTCCGCTTCGAGCAGAGCGACATGGCGCACCTCGGTTCCGAGCCCGAATTGTGGCAGGCGGTCGCCGATGCGCTCGGCAGCGCAGTCCTCGACGAAGGCTATCCGAAGCCGACCGCTGAATTCAAGGTGTATGGCCGTGCATACGCCCCTGGCGGCAGCCCGGTGCAAGAGATGCAGGTTTCCGCCTGCATCGGCACCCTCTCCAAGCAACTTTGGGTCAGCGGAGACCGCCACTTCAATGCCGCCGGCCTGATCTCCACTGCGAAGCCGTTCGTCTCGATGCCCTTGACGCCCGAACATGCCTTTGGCGGTGAGGGAGCCGCAGCCAATCCGCTCGGCAAGGGAGCATGCGCGGTGAAGCTGGCCGACGGCCGCGAGAAATGGCCTTTGCCCAACGTGGAAGCTCCGCGCCAGCGGATGGCCAATCGCGGCGACATCGTGGAACCCGCCGGCTTCTGGGGCTTCCCGGCCGGCACGCCGCTGCGCGACCGGCATCTCGGAAAATTCGACGACAGCTGGATCAAGCGCACCTGGCCGCACCTGCCGGACGATACGCAACTGGAATTTTTCCATACGGCCCCCGCCGATCAGCGCAGCACCGGCTACTTCGTTGGCAATGAAGCGATCGAACTGCGCGGCATGCACCCGCGTCGATCGACCCTGCAAACCCGATTGCCGGGCCTGCGCGCGCGCTGCTTCATCCACCGGCGCGAGAGCGAGGGCAAGGAAACCTTCGGCGAGATCGATGCACGGCTGGATACGGTATGGCTGTTCCCGGAACTGGAATGCGGCATCGTGCTGTATCGGGCGCAGACCGCTACCCTCGACGACGACGCCAGCGATGTCTTGCACGTGATGGCCGAATGGGAAAGCCTCACCGATACCGCGCTGTCTTTCGATCACTACCAGCAGCTGTTCCGCCGGCGCCTGCAGGAAGACGCCGGCCTTGCTATTCCGGCGGATGGCACTGCCTTGGCAGCGGCGCCGGCGGCCGAATCGGCCGCACCACCCGCGATCCCGGCAGCCTTGCCGGTCGCCGCAGCGCTGGCCACAGCACCGCAGATGACCCCGGAAATTGCCGAGGCTCACCGGCTCGCCGATCAGCTTGAACGTGAAACCGCGGAATTGTTGCGCAAGAACGGGCTGTCGGAAAAGGATGTAGCGCGGTTCCTGGTGCCGCAGGAGGAACCGGTAGTCTCATTGGCCGAAGCGGAGCGCATGGTGGATCGGCTGGAACAGGAAACGCGCGATCTGATGAAGAGGAATAATCTGACCGATGCCGACGTCCAGAAATACCTGACGCAGCAGAAGGAACCGGAGTCATCCCTGAAAGACGTGAAGGAGATGATGCAGTCCCTGGAAAAGCAGACCAGCGAGCTACTGCAGAAAAACGGCATGACCGAACAGGACGTTGAAAAATTTCTTGCCACCCGCCCCGACCTTGCCGAATCGCTGCAGAACCTGAAGGATGCAAAGGCCGCAAACGTTCCGCTGTCCGCCATCCCGGACAGTTTTCCCGAGATGCCGAAAGTCGATCCGCAATTGCTTCAACCGCAAGATGCCGGCCTGCTGGTGCTGGGCGCAGCTACGCCAGCCGCGTCATCGATGGCCCAGTTGACCCGGGAGCAAGTGATCGAGCGCCATGCGGCAAAGGAACCCTTGGCCGGATTCGACCTGTCGGGCCTGGATCTGTCCGGGCTGGATCTGTCGGCTGCCGACTTTTCCGGCAGCCTGCTGGAAAAGACCGCGTTCACCGGCAGTCGTCTGGGAAATGCCAATCTGGCCGGTTGCCTGCTGCAGCAAGCCGATTGCAGCGGCGCCGATCTGTCCGGGGCCATCCTGAGCGAGGTCAGCGCCGCCAACAGCGTATTCACCGGCGCCTGTCTGAAATCGGCGCAGATACGTGATGCCGATTTCACCGGAGCGGACTTTGGCAACGCCCAGTTGCAACAGGCAGTGCTGGATGGCACCGCCTTCGACCAGGCCAGCATGGCGGCAGTCCAGGCGGCGGGTTGCATTGCCCATCAGAGCAATTTCAGCGGCGCCGATCTGTCCGGCGCCAACTTCGAACAGGCGGTGCTGACACAGGCGACGTTCTACGGCAGCAAGCTGAATGCGGTCAGCTTCAAGGCCGCGCACTGCCAGCAGGCCGAGTTTTACGGCGCCGACGCCAGTGGCGCCCGATTCACGATCGCCAATCTGGACGAATCGCGAGCCGATGGCGAGGCCCGCTTTGTGCAGACAGTATTCGACGGTGCACAACTGCGGCGCGCCGCTTGGGACGGCACACAACTTTCCGGCGCGACCTTTACGGAAGCGGTCCTGGACGATGCCGATTTCAGCAACGTCCGCGCTCCGGACTCACGCTTTCGCAACGCCTCGGCGCGGCACGCGCGCTTCGGCGGTGCCGATCTGGCCGGCTCGGACCTTACTGGGATCAACCTGTTCAAGGGATCGCTGCGCAAGAGCCAGATCGAGAAAGCGGTCCTGCATTTCGCCAACCTGTACGGTGTCGATTTCGAAGGCACGACGGTACGCGCTTCTGCAGTACAGGAAGCGGATATCGGCCAGACCATCCTGGCCTTCCGCCCGCCACTGGCGTAAGGCGACCGGACGATGAGCACAGTGGAAACGAGATGAGTACGCAACTGGAACAGGCGTTGCAGGCACTGGCCGACAACAAGCAATTGATCGACGCCGATCTGGCCGGTGCCGACCTGAGCGGACGCGACCTGTCCGATTGCACGCTGATGAACGTCAACCTGGCCGGCGCCAATCTGGCCGGCGCGGTGCTGCACGGTGTCTATATGCAGAACGTCGATCTGGCCGGCGCCCGGCTGCAGCAAGCGCAATGCGCCGACGGCAATTTCTCCGCGGTCAAGCTGGCCCAGGCGCAGATACAGGACGCATCGTTCTTCCAGACCGTCTTCAGCAACTGCGGATTCGATGGCGCCAGCCTGGCCGGCGCGCGTCTCGAGCGCTGCGACGCGCATGAATGCACGTTCGCCGCGACCGATTTCACTGGCGCCAACCTGACCCGTTGGACCGTGATGCATGCCGACCTGTCCAGCGCCAAGTTCGGCAACGCCCGAATGGAACAAAGCTTTCTGAAGGCTTGCGTACTGACCGGCCAGAAATTCTCCGGCTGCAACCTCAGCATGGCCATATTCGACGAAGCACAGTTGCAGAAAGCCGATTTCGCCAACGCCACCTTCGACCGCACCAGCTTCATCGGCGCGCAACTGCAGGAGGCCAACCTGGTGGGCGCACGCGGCGTCTACGTCGCCTTCATCGACGCCCAATTGCAGAAGGCGAACCTGTGCGGCGTCAACTTCGAAATGGCCGACGCCAGCAATGCCGATTTCAGCCAGGCACAGGCTGACGCGGCCAGCTGGCGCATGTCGGTGATGCGCGAGGCCAGCTGGCAGCAGGCACAGTTGAAGGATTCGAAGTGGGTGTACTGCGACCTGTCGCATGCGGATTTCTCCGGAGCCGACTGCAGCCGGGCCGACCTGGCAGGCGCCAATATCCATGCGATGAAGCAGAAGGATACCCGCTGGGATGGCGCCAATTTTGACGGTGTTCGCCACACCGATCCGGCGCTGGAACGTGCCGAGCAATGGCGGCCGAAAGCGGCCGCACGTTGAACGATCAAACCTCATTGAAACGGAGTCCAGCATGCAAAACACTCTGGTTACGATGTCCCGTCCAGGCGCCGATGCGACCGTCAGCCTGGTGTACGCGACCATCACCGGCCGGGCCGACAAGTGGTTCTTCCTCAGCTCGCCCGACCTGTCGCTGGCGCGCGCGCTGCGCGCCGACAGCTGCCTGATCGAACCGGAAAGCGGCGACACCGTCCTGGTATGCAAGGGTGGCAGCCAGGCATCCTACGTACTGGCGGTGTTGGCACGCGCCACGCCGGCACAGGCGACGCTGAAGCTACCGGGCGACGTCGCCCTGCACACTGCCCAGGGCCAGCTGCGCGTGCAGGCCGAGCAGCTCGAACTGAACGGGCGCCAGCGGGTGGCGGTGGTCGGCGCGCAAGTGGAAGTGGCCGGTGTGCGCGGCGACGTGTGTTTCCAGCAGCTCAATACATCGGCGCAGCAGGTCAACGCGCGTTTCGGCGCCGTCAGCAGCATCGCACAGAGCATCACCTCGACCGTCGGCAGACTGGTGCAGAAAGCGCGCGACAGCTTCCGCTGGACCGAAAACCTGGAAGAGACCCGCGCCGGCCGAGTGCGCCTGCAGATCAGGGACCGCTTTCACCTGAAGGCCAGGCACGCGACCATGCTGGCCGAAGGCCAGGTCAAGATCGACGGTGAAAAAATCGACCTCGGTTGACAACGGAAAGGAATTCGCATGTTCGCAGTCACCAAGCAGGCCGGCCAATGCTTCGCCATGCCGGACGTTTGCAAGACCCCGATTCCGCCGGCCGGGCCGGTACCGCTTCCCTATCCGAACATCGCAATGCCGATGATGGGCAATCCCGCCACCCGGAAAGTGATGATCTCCGGCATGCCGGCATTGACCAAAGCCTCGAAAATCTCGATGAGCAATGGCGACCAGCCGGGTGTCGCCGGCGGCGTCATCTCCGGCAAGATCATGGGGCCGGCCGAATTCGTGCTGGGCAGTCTGAAGGTCAAGCTGGAAGGAAACCCGGCGGTGCGCCTCGGCCATCCGACCAAGCAGAACGACGGTAATGCGGTTGGCGCGGTGCTGGTGCCGAGCCAGGCCAAAGTCATGATCATGAGTTGAGAAACCGGAAATCCACATGAAAACCGTCTGGATCAGCGCCCTGGCGCAGCATCAGCCGCGCGTGGCGGCCGTCACGGCGCAGTTGAAACGCTATGGCCTCCAATGTCGCGGCCATTTCTGGCAGGATGCCGCGGACAAAGTAGGCTGGCGCCCGGCCTTGAGCGCGCTGCTGGAAGCGCGCACCGACCTATGGTTGATCCTGGCGGATGCCGACGAAATGGCGAAACCGGGCGTGCGCTATGGCCTGTCGCTGATGGCGGCCGCGCTGCGGCAGGCGCGCGGCGCGTCCTTTCCGGCGGTGGTGCTGTGGAATACGACACCCGCCGACCTGCCGCCACTGCTGCAGGAGGCGCTCAACCTGGAAGAAACGACCCCGTCCTGGCAGGCCAAGATCGTGGCGCGCGCCAACGTTCCGCCCAAGACCGCGGCCCCCGACTACCGGCTCGACGTACTCGGCGACGAACGGCTGGGCCAGTGGTTCGAGATCGGACCGCGCAGCGGCAGCTGGGACGGTGTGGTGTTCGGCATCGCCGGCGCGGATGCCGAGATCGATTTTCAGGCGGTCGGCGCAGCCGGCGGTCTGCCGGAAAAGACTGTCCTCGAATTCGCGCAGCAGGGCCTGCAGCTGCAGGCGGCCGGATCCGAATTCCGGGCCTGGGCGATCCGCAACCGGATCGAAGCCGGCAGCTCGTACTATGCGCGTGTCAAGGGCTGTCCGGAGGCGATCCTGTTCATGCCGTACGCCGACGACAGCGAAGCCGAGGCCGTGGTGATCCGCCTGAAATGACGCTTCGCAGCGCGTTCGGAACTCACTCGATGCGCACGCGCGCCGGCCCCTGCACCTGGCCTGACGCGTCCAGCAGCAGCGCCTCACCCGGATCGTAGGGCAGATCGGTAGTGTATTCGTCCCCGTCGAAACGGTAGGTCACACGGTAATGCGGCGCACCGTATTCGGATTGCAGCACGGCGCCGCAGGTCTTTTCCCTGAGGAAGGTCTCCAGCGGCAGCTCGTCGCCGCCGGCCCCCTCTTCCAGCGCCGCCACCGGTGGAAACACCAGATCCCACACCGTCTTACCGATCGCCGCGCCGGCCAGCCCGCCGCCCAGCACCGCCGGAAATTTATGCTTGCCGAAATAATCGCCGATCAGTCCGCCGGCGAAGCCGCCGACCACGCCGGCCGGTCCGAACACGAAACCGAACAGGCCGCCGCCCAGCATCGCCGGCGCCAGAAAGCGCTGGGCATTCAGCGCGCTCGCATGACGCCGCAACAGATAGCTGCCGCCCATCGCGCCCATCGCGGTGCCGATCAGCGGTACCGCGTTGCGCAGCAGCCATGGCCGCGCCTGCTCTTCGCGCAGCATCAATTGGCGCTCGGTCACCAGAGTCTGCCAGCAGGCCTCGGCGATTTTCTGCTGGTGACCCTGGGTCGCATAGACGAACAATACCGGCGCCACCACCGACTGCGGCGGCTCCTCCGCCCGTGCCGAGGCGATGCCGAAGGCGCACAGGCAGCCGAGAACCCGCATCGCTCGGATGGCCGCCTTGACGGTGTTGAGGGCCGGGGTTCGCATCGGCAGGCTGCGCCTTTATCAAGAAGTCATTTCCGGCATCGCGGACGGCTGCATGACAGCGCCGGTCCTGCGCTTTGCCCGCCGGGTTGGAACAGGCCGGAAAACCGGGCCGAAAGCCCACGGAGGAACGCGGTATCGCCGCAGCTATCGGCTATAATTTCCGACGCACAACTTGCATTCTATAAAAAGAATCGTCTTCCGCGCAAAAGGGTTACGTTGCTGGCATTCCTGAAAAAAAATGCGCTCCCGGTTGCGATCGCGATTGCGATGCCGGTTCTGGTCGGCTGCTCGACCGCGAATTCCGTCATGGGAGGCAACTCGCGCAAGGAAGCTTTGGCGGAAATTTCCTGGGATTTCGCCAAGGACGCGATATTGATCGAACTGGACGCCGACCAGCGCCTGAATCAATACGGCGATGACGCCCATACGCTGTTGCTGGGCATCTACCAGATGGCGGATTCGGCCGCGTTCTACAAGCTGATCGCCGATCCGGCCGCGCTCGGCAAGACGCTGGAAAGCGGCAAGGCCGGAGAGGGCTTCGTGCAGTTCTCGCGCTACGTGGTGGCGCCCGGCAAGCGCACCGTGCTTTCCTTCGATCGCGCGCAGCAGGCCAAGTTTGTCGGCATCGCCGCCGGGTATTACCGGTTCGATCCCGAGCATACGACGCGACTGTTCGAAATCCCGGTCAGCGTCACCAGCGAGGGCATGGTGGCCAAGACCTACACGGCGGCGCCGGCGCCGCTGGCGATCCGGCTGTCGCTGGGCGGCGAAACCATCGTCAATGCGCAGCGGCTGAACCAGGCCGTGGCCGCAAAGCGCCCGCGCGAAGCGGTACCGCTGGACGGCGGCGGCAAGGAATTGAAATTGACCGCGGAAGAATTGAAGAACGCAGCGGAATTGGGCAACGCGGTACGCAAGCTCCAGAACTAGGCGGTGCAATGGATGAGAAAAAAGGAATTTACTGGCATCAGGGCATGTTCCTGCAGCCGCAGCATTTCCAGCTGGCCGATCTGCACCACCGGTTCCTGCAAAAGCCGCTGCTGGAGGTCGGCCTGCCGCATTTCTGGGGCGTCGGCGCACTGGAGCTGAGCGCAGCAGCGATTTCCAACCGCTCGGTCGAGATCGTCTCCGGCCGCCTGATGTTCCCGGATCGCTCCTACATCGAATTCCCCGGCAACGCCGCGCTGCTGCCGCGCCCCTTCGATCCCGACCGGATCGAGGCGGACAAGCCGTTAGTGGTCTACCTCGGTCTGAAAAAACTGAGCACGCAGGAAGCCAACGTCACGCTGGTGCAGAACCTGGCCGAAGCTCCTCTGGCCGGCAGCCGCTATGCGTCGCTCGGCGCGCCGCCTGAAACCGCCGACCTGTACTCGGATGGACCGCCCAGCCAGGTGCGCTCGCTGCTGTTCGTACTGAAGATATTTTTCGAGAACGAAGTCGAAAACCTGCAGGATTACGAGCGGATCCCGGTCGCGCGTCTGATGCGCGACGGCGACACGATCCGGCAGGACGAAAGCTTCATCCCGCCCTGCTACGCGCTGTCCGGCTCGGACGTCCTGCTGCGCCTGCTGAAGGACATCCGCGACGAACTGGCCGGCCGCAGCCGCCAGCTGCAGGAATACAAGAGCGCGCAGGAGATGAAAAAAGGGGATTTCGATCCCAGCTACATGGTGTTCCTGCTGGCGCTGCGGTCACTGAACCGCTTCTGCCCGTATCTGTTCCACCTGACCGAAAGCCGCGACGTCCATCCGTGGCATGTCTATGGCAACCTGCGCCAGCTGATCGGCGAACTGAGCTCGTTTTCGACGCGCTTCAACATGCTGGGCGAGGCCGAGGACGGCACACCCGGCTTGCCGCCGTACGACCATGCCGATCTCGGCAAGTGCTTCGGCCGCGTGCGCGGCCTGATCGGCTATCTGCTGAACGAAATCACGGTTGGACCGGAATTCTTGGCGGTGCTCGAATACCGCGATGGCTATTACAGCGGCCTGCTGCCGCGCGCCTTCTTCAACCAGCGCAACCGCTTCTATCTGGTGGTGCGCAGCGAGAGCGGCGCCGAGCGCCTGGTCGCGGCGCTGCTGCGCGACGCCCGCCTGGCGGCCACCGTCGAAATGCCGCAGCTGATCGCCCATGCGCTGCCGGGACTGGAACTGATCCACATGGCGAGCGCGCCGCAAGGCTTGCCGCGTCGCGCCAACACCGTCTACTTCCGGATCGAGCAGGTCAGCCAGCAATGGGAAGCGGTCGAGCGCGACGGCGGCATCGCGCTGCACTGGCTCGATGCGCCGGACGACCTGAAGGCCGAAATCGTCGTGCTGCGGAGATAGCATGCGGCTGTCGGACTGCCTGGTTCCCGTGCTTGCCGCCGTACGCCAGTTCCAGCGTACGCCGGACGGCGACGCGGCAACACTGGCGGCGCGGCTGGACCGCCTGATCGCCGGCGCCCGCCGGCAGGCGCGTGAACACGGCTATCCGGAATCCGATATCGAGACGGCGCTGTTCGCGGTCGCCGCGTGGACCGACGAGTCGCTGCTGGCACTGGACTGGAGCGGCGCATCCGAATGGCAGCGTCATCTGCTACAAAAACGCTATTTCGACACCGGCAGCGCCGGTATCGCCTTTTTTTCGCGGCTGGAGCAGCTCGACCACCAGCAGTCGCAAGTGCGCGAAGTCTATTTCCTGTGCCTGGCGCTGGGCTTCGTCGGCCGCTACGGCTATGAAGGCAATCAGAACACGCTCGACGAACTGAAGAACCGCCAGCTGCACGCGCTGCTGCAGGGCGAGGATGGCCTGCCCGGCGAGGCCGGCCGGCTGCTGTTCCCGGGCGGCTATGGGTCGGGCCTGCCGGCCGCCAGGCAGTCAGGCGGCTGGCGCCGGCGTCTCCCGATGTTCGTCCTGGCCGCGCTGCTGCTGCCGCTGGCGGCGCTGCTGGCGCTGTACGGCGTCTACCACGCCGTGCTGTGGCAGACGGTGACCACGATACTGCCGCATATCCAATGAAACTGTTCGGTCGCTTCCTGCTATGGCTGGTCCTGCTCGCGCTGCTGGCAATCGTCAGCTGGGGAGTGACGCTGTACGCCGATTGGCCGCTGTGGGCCGCGGCCGCGATCTTTCTCGGCGTGCTCGGCGCCTGGTTCCTGCTGAAATTCCTGCGCCGCCTGTTCCTGGTGCTGCGCTCGCGCAGCAAGATGGCGCAGCTTTCGCGCGCCGATCGGCAGAAAGCGCTGCAGATCGCGCCCGAGGCGGTGCTGACCCGCAAATGGAAGGCGGCGGTCGCCACGCTGCGCAATTCCAGCCTGCGGCGCTTCGGCAATCCGCTGTACGTACTGCCGTGGTACATGGTGATCGGCAAGTCGGGCTCCGGCAAGACCACCGCGCTGACCCGCGCACGCCTGGTGTCGCCGATCCAGAAGGTGGACCAGAACGCAAAGGTGGAGCAGACCGCCAACTGCGATTGGTGGTACTTCAACCAGGCGGTCGTGATCGATTGCGCCGGCCGCTACGTCGGCGCCGAAGACATCGAGCAGGACCGGCGCGAATGGGAAGTCGGGCTCGACCTGCTGGCCAAGTACCGCGCGCGCGAAGGCTTGAACGGCCTGGTGCTGGCGGTCAGCGCCGAACGCCTGCTGAACCCGCAGCAGGACGAGCTGATCGAGGAAGGCCGGGTGATCCGCGAACGCATCGAGCAATTGATCCGGCTATTCGGCAAGCGCTTCCCGATCTACGTGCTGGTCACCAAGTGCGACCGCCTGTACGGTCTCGAGGACTGGACCGCACGCCTGCCCGGCAGCGCGCTGAACCAGGCGATGGGCTACCTGGCCGGCGAACGCGACGGCGCCGGCGGCGACGCCGTCTTCCTCGAGCACGCGTTCGGCAGCATCGGCGAGCGCCTGCGCAGCCTGCGCGTAGCGCTGGCTGCACAGAACCCCGATGCCGGCCCCGAACTGCTGCTGTTCCCGAACGAGCTGGAGCAATTGCGGCCGCCGCTGCAAGCCTTCCTGAATCATTGCCTGGGCGAGAATCCGTATCTCGAATCGCCGTTCCTGCGCGGGCTGTTTTTCAGCAGCGGCCAGCAGGAAGGCGGCGCGGTCTCGCGCGTACTGCCGGAGATTCTGCCACCCCTCGCGGCTCACCCCGGCACCCATGCCGGCCTGTTCCTGCATGATTTCTTCGCCCGCATCCTGCCGCGCGACCGCCACATCGGCCGGCCGGCAGCCTTGCGCAACCGCTGGCGCTCGACCACCCGCAACCTCGGACTGGCGGCATGGGCGCTGCTCGCCGTGGCGCTCGGCATCTGGATGACGGTGGCGTTCTTCCAGAACCTGGAAACCCTGCGGCTGGTGCAGGAACACGCTCCGCAGCGCGCCGCATTCAATGGCGACTTCCCGCACGATGCCGCATTGCTGGAAGACAGGAACCAATTGCTGATGGAAGTCGATCGCCGCAACCGCCGCTGGAGCGCGCGCTGGCTGGCATCGCTGACCGGCGTCGGTGCGCTGGAAAACCGGCTGAAGCAGGAATACGTCGACGATTTCCGCCGCCACCTGCTGGCCAACGCCAACGGTGGCGATCCGGGGGCCTTGACCGGCAGCGATTCATCCGAACTGCCGGCGCAGCTGCGCAACCAGGTGCGCTACATCAACCAGCTGCGCGCGCGCCTGCAGGGCGCCGACCGCGACGCGCTGGCCAGGCTGCCGCAGCCGGAGACGCCGAATCCCGAGCGCACCACGCCGGAGC
>JBATWJ010000147.1:0-1729 GCA_049672545.1 Burkholderiaceae bacterium | reverse complement strand
GCACCACGTCGGCCACCGCGGAGGTCGGCACTTCGCCCTGGTACGGGCAGCCGAGCGCGCAGCTGATGCTGCCGCGCAGCCGCAGGCCGTGCTGCTTGGCCGCCTGCGCCACCGGGCGGAAGCGTTCGACCGATTCGGCGATCGAACAGTTGATGTTCTTCTGCGAAAACGCTTCCGACGCGGCGCCGAAGATCACCACTTCATCGGCGCCGGCCGCCAGCGCCGCCTCGAAGCCCTTCATGTTCGGCGCCAGCGCCGAATACACGGTGCCGGGGCGGCGCGCGATGCCGGCCATCACCTCGGCCGAGGTCGCCATCTGCGGCACCCATTTCGGCGATACGAACGACGCCGCCTCGATGTTGGCGAAGCCGGCTTGCGTCAGCCGGTCCACCAGTGCGATCTTGACGGCGGCGGGAATGGTTTCCTTTTCGTTCTGCAGGCCGTCGCGCGGCCCGACCTCGACGATCTTCACCTTGGCGGGCAAGTCCATGTCAGTATCCTTTGCTGCGGTCGATGACGCCGGCGATCGGCTGGCCTTGCTGCAGCGCGGCGATCTTCTTGGCGATCTGGCGCACGCTGGCGGCGCGCAGCGTCAACGCCGACACGTGCGGCGTGATGGTGATGTTGGGTTCGGTCCAGAACGGGTGTTCCGGCGGCAGCGGCTCGTGCGCGAACACGTCCAGCGTGGCGCCGGCGATGTGGCCGAGCTGCACCAGTTCCAGCAGGTCGCCCTCGACCACATGGGCGCCGCGCGCGACGTTGATCAGGTAGCTGCCCTGCGCCAGCTTGCCGAGGCTGTCGCGGTTCAGGATGCCGGTCGTTTCCGGCGTCAGCGGCAGCACGCAGACCAGCGCCTTGGAAGCGCGCAGCACCGCGTCCAGGCCGTCGGCGCCGACATGGCAGGTGACGCCCGGCAAATCCTTTTGCGTGCGGCTCCAGCCGACCAGCGGAAAATTGAAATGCGCCAGCGCCGCGGCGATGCGCTGGCCGAGCACGCCGAGGCCCAAGATGCCGACCGTGAAGTCGGCCTTGCTGTACGGCTTCATGAACTTCCATTCGCCGCGCGCTTCCTGCAGCGCGAACTGGTCGAAGCGGCGGAAATAGCGCAGCACCGCATAGGTCACGTATTCCGCCATCTGCAGCGCCATGCCGGCATCGTCCAGCCGCACGATCGGCACGGCCGGCAGCGCGTCGCCGTATTGCAGCAGCGCATCGACGCCGGCGCCGAGGTTGAACACCGCCTTCAGGCCGGAGCGTCCCTGCAGCATTTCCAGCGGCGGCTTCCACACCACCGCGTAATCGGCCGGATCGTGGTCGCCTTCCTCCCAGACGCGGATGTGGGCGCGCGGCAGGGCTGCGGCGAGCTCCTCCAGCCACGGCTCGGGATTGGCGCCGGGTGCGCAAAACAGTATCTGCATCGACATCTCTCCTGTGTTCTCCTGTAGGCCCGGCGCGCCGGGCGGTTGGCGCGCGGACTGCGAATCTGCCCGGCAGGCTCTCAGGCCGCCTTGAACGACAACAATTGTGCGCCTTCCGCCACCTGGTCGCCGACCGCGTACAGCAGTTCCTCGACGCTGCCGTCGGCCGGCGCCGAAATCGTGTGCTCCATCTTCATCGCTTCCATGATCAGCAGCGGCGTACCCTTGTCGACCTTGGCGCCGGCCTCGACCAGCAGCGCGACGATCTTGCCCGGCATCGGCGCCGTCAGCCGGCCGCCCTCGGCCTCGGC
>JBATWJ010000146.1:0-1914 GCA_049672545.1 Burkholderiaceae bacterium | reverse complement strand
GCTGGAAGGGGTGGCGCCGGCGTTGCTGGAAGGTGCTGTCAACGTGCTGCGGTTGTCGCTGCATCCCGACGGGCTGGCGCCGCGCATCGCCAACCTGCGCCAGTGGCGCGCCCATTTGCTGGAGCGGCTGCGCCAGCAGATCGAGGCCAGCGCCGATCCGGTGCTGGCGGCGTTGCGGGCAGAGTTGCAGGAGTATCCAGAGGAGTATGCGCAAGCCGGCGCGGCGGCTCAGGTCGCGGCCGCCGACTATGCCGGCGTCGCCGTGCCGCTGCAGTTGCGCAGCGAACAGGGCCTGCTGTCCTTCATCAGCACCACCACGGTATTCGGCACGCCGGTCGACGTCACCCTGTCGGAACTGGCGCTGGAAACCTTCTTCCCGGCCGACGCCGCCACCGCCGAACGCCTGCGCCGCATGGCCGGCTGAACGCCGCCCTATAGCTGGTTCAGCGGAATCTTCAGGTAATGCACGCCGTCGGCCTCGGCCGGCGGCAGGCTGCCGGCGCGGATGTTGACCTGGATCGACGGCAGGATCAGGTTCGGCATCTCCAGCGTGGCGTCGCGCGCGCGCCGCATGGCGACGAATTCGGCTTCGCCGACGCCGTCGTGGACGTGGATGTTGGCCGCGCGCTGCTGCGCCACCGTGGTTTCCCACTGCGGCGCGCGGCCCTGCGGATAGTCGTGGCAGACGAACAGCCGGGTGGCGTCCGGCAGCGCCAGCAGGCGGCGCACCGAGCGGTACAGCGCGTGGGCGTCGCCGCCGGGAAAGTCGCAGCGCGCGGTGCCCACGTCGGGCATGAATAAAGTATCGCCGACGAACACCGCATCGCCGACCTGGTAGGCGACGTCGGCCGGGGTGTGGCCCGGCACGAACAGCGCGCGTGCGCTCAGGCCGCCGATCGCAAATTCCTCGTCCTCTCTAAACAGGTGGTCAAACTGGCTGCCGTCCTGGCGGAATTCCGGCTCCAGGTTGAAGATCTTCTTGAACACGCCCTGTACGGTGGCGATGTTGGCGCCGATCGCAATCCGCCCGCCGAGGCGCTGCTTGAGATAGGGCGCGGCCGACAAATGGTCGGCGTGGGCATGGGTTTCCAGAATCCACGCGACTTTCAGCCCTTCGGCCTCGACGAAGGCGATCACGCGGTCGGCCGCCGTCGTGCTGGTGCGGCCGGACTTGGGGTCGTAATCGAGCACCGGATCGACGACCGCGCAGGCGCTGCCGGCGGCCTCGTACACCACATAGCTGACGGTACCGGTGACTGGATCGTGAAAACCTTGGACTTGCGGCGACATGGGAACTCCGGAATCAGTTTAAAGGGGAATATTCTATTGATTTACATATACACAGTATATATAATGTGATTCGTTAAAGTCAACCGCGAGAGTCACCATGATGACCGATGTTCCCACCATCGATCTGCCAGCCTTGCGCGCCGCCTCCAGTGCCGCCTGCTCGCTGCTGAAGGCGATGGCCAATCCCGACCGCCTGTTGCTGCTGTGCCAGCTGTCGCAGGGCGAGCTGTGCGTGGGCGACCTGGAAGAGCAGCTCGGCATCCGCCAGCCGACCCTGTCGCAGCAACTGGCCGTACTGCGCGAGGAAGGGCTGGTGCAGACCCGGCGCGACGGCAAGCAGATCTTTTACAGCATCGCCAGCAGCGAGGCGCTGGCCGTGCTGCAGGTGCTGTACACCCAATTCTGCCCGCATGAGGAAGAGGAGAAAAACGCATGATCACGATCGATTGGAGCCATTTCACTCCCTGGACCTCGCTGGCCGGCGGCATCCTGATAGGGCTGGCGTCGGCGCTCCTGCTGCTGGCCAACGGCCGCATCGCCGGCATCAGCGGCATCGTCGGCGGCCTGCTGCGGCCGCGCCACGGCGAATGGGGCTGGCGCCTGGCCTTCGTCGCCGGTCTGATC
>JBATWJ010000145.1:0-13958 GCA_049672545.1 Burkholderiaceae bacterium | reverse complement strand
CCGCCGCAGGGGGCAGTGCGGCACTGCGCTGGTCCAGCGCGCGCCGTACCTTGTAGGCGAATTCCAGTTCCTCGGAGTGGTTCATAAGGCAATTCCTTTGGCTTTCAGCGCCCGCGCCAGCGCGTGCGTGGCACGCGAGCAGTGCGTTTTCACACTGCCTTCGGAACATCCCATGGCGGCGGCGGTTTCGGCAATATCCAGTTCCTGCCAATAACGCATCAGGAAGGCTTCTCGTTGACGGCCCGGCAGCTTTTGCACTTCGGCTTCGATCAGCGCCAGCACCTGTTCGCGCTCGACCTGATCGGCGCCAGGACCGGCGGCCGGTGCGTCTTCCGGCACGTAGGTATCCAGCAGGTCGCCTTCTTCTTCGTCGTCGCCGCCGCGGCCGAAGCCGGAAAACAGCGAAACCCAAAAGTTGCGTACTTTTTCGCGGCGGAAATAATCGCGAATGGTGTTTTGCAGGATGCGCTGGAACAGCAGCGGTAATTCCGCCACCGGCCGGTCGCCGTAGCTGGCAGTCAGCTTCATCATCGCATCCTGCACCACGTCGAGCGCCGATTCCTCCTTGCGCACCGCATACAGCGCCTGCTTGAAGGCGCGGCGCTCGACTTCTTCGAGGAAGGCGGAAAGCTCGTGGTCAGTGGCCATGCAGGGCGGTCGGTTTCTGGCGTTGCGGAAAAGCGCGGATCAGGTCGTCGAATCTCGCCGGGGCTGGCGCACGCTGTGCCGGATGCTAGCAAAAACACGCACTTCATGTCCGATATTCCCCATAATCGTCGCCTTTCCACCGGGCAAAAGGGAATTTGCTTGACCAGAATGCTGCAACGCATTACCGTAGCATGCGCCCCGAAACCCCGGGACGACCCTCTTGCCTTGCGCTTTCGACCCATCCCGCCGAAGTCGCCAGGCGCGCTTCATTTGAAAGCTGTTTGCTCTAACCCACGTCAAAAGCGTGAGAAATCCGTAACGCTGCCGCAGCACATCCGGCTTGAAAAGTTGCATCCAGCGCAATGTCGGTACCGCGCCTATGGGCGCGCGACGAGATCGCGTCACTGCACGGGCAGGAAAGCCGAAGCACTGCCGCCGCGTCCGGTTTCGCCAGGAGAGAGCATCCGATCAATTTCCAATGGACCTTGAAAGGACTTGTAGCATGTCTGCACCCATCACCGGCGCCGAGATCGTCGTGCGCTGCCTGGCCGAGGAGGGCGTCGAACACGTGTTCGGCTATCCCGGCGGCGCCGTTTTGTATATCTACGACGCCATCTTCAATCAAGACAAATTCCAGCACATCCTGGTGCGGCACGAGCAGGCCGCGATCCATGCGGCGGACGCCTATTCGCGCAGCTCGCAGAAGGTCGGCGTCGCGCTGGTGACTTCCGGCCCCGGCGTCACCAATGCCGTCACCGGCCTGTCGACCGCCTACATGGATTCGATTCCGATGGTGGTCATCTCCGGCCAGGTGCCGTCCAACGCCATCGGCCAGGACGCCTTCCAGGAATGCGACACGGTCGGCATCACGCGCCCGGTGGTCAAGCACAACTTCCTGGTGAAGGATGTGCGCGACCTGGCGCTGACGATGAAAAAGGCGTTCTACATCGCCACCAGCGGCCGCCCGGGCCCGGTGCTGGTCGACATTCCGAAGGACATCAGCATGCACAAGTGCGTGTTCGAGTATCCGAAGGAGCTCGAAATGCGCTCGTACAAGCCGGCCGAAAAGGGCCACGCCGGCCAGATCCGCAAGGCGGTGCAACTGCTGCTGCAGGCCGAGCGGCCGATGATCTATACCGGCGGCGGCGTGATCCTGGCGAACGCGGCGCCGGAACTGAACCGGCTGGTCGACAAGCTCGGCTTTCCGTGCACCAACACGCTGATGGGGCTGGGCGGCTACCGTGCCTCCAGCGACAGGTTCGTCGGCATGCCCGGCATGCACGGCACCTATGAAGCCAATATGGCGATGCAGCACTGCGACGTGCTGATCGCGATCGGCGCCCGCTTCGACGACCGCGTGATCGGCAATCCGAAGCATTTCGCCACGCGCGCGCGCAAGATCATCCACGTCGACATCGACCCGTCGTCGATCTCCAAGCGGGTCAAGGTCGACATCCCGATCGTCGGCAACCTGAAAGACGTGCTGCAGGAATTGTTGGCGCAGCTGGACGCGGCCGAAGCCAAGCCGGCGGCGCCGGCGCTGGCCGACTGGTGGCGCCAGATCAACGAATGGCGCGGCCGCGAATGCCTGAAATACGCGACCTCGGACACGGACATCAAGCCGCAGTCGATCGTCGAAAAAGTCTGGCAGATCACCAACGGCGATGCCTTCATCACTTCCGATGTCGGCCAGCACCAGATGTGGGCGGCCCAGTATTACCGCTTCGACAAGCCGCGCCGCTGGATCAATTCCGGCGGCCTCGGCACGATGGGCGTCGGCCTGCCGTACGCGATGGGCGTGCAGATGGCCAATCCGGATGCGACGGTGGCCTGTATCACCGGCGAAGGTTCGATCCAGATGTGCATCCAGGAGCTGGCCACCTGCAAGCAATACCATTTGACGCCGAAGATCATCATGCTGAACAACCGCTATCTCGGGATGGTGCGGCAATGGCAGCAGATCGACTATGGCTCGCGCTATTCGGAGTCCTACATGGATTCGCTGCCGGACTTCACCAAGCTGGTGGAAGCCTACGGCCACGTCGGCATGCTGATCGACAAGCCGGCCGACGTCGACGGCGCGCTGAAGGAAGCATTCGCGATGAAGAATCGGCTGGTCTTCATGAACTTCATCACCGATCAGACCGAAAACGTCTGGCCGATGGTCAAAGCCGGCCAGGGGCTGACCGAAATGCTGCTCGGCTCGGAGGATCTGTAATCATGCGACACATCGTTTCCGTACTGCTGGAAAATGAAGCCGGCGCCCTGTCGCGCGTGGTCGGGCTGTTTTCGGCGCGCGGCTACAACATCGAAACCCTGACCGTGGCGCCGACCGAGGATCCGACGCTGTCGCGCATGACGGTGGTGACTTCCGGCTCCGACGACATCATCGAGCAGATCACCAAGCACCTGAACCGCCTGATCGAAGTGGTGAAGGTGGTCGATCTGACCGAGGGTGCGCACATCGAGCGCGAACTGATGATGATCAAGGTGCGCGCGGTCGGCAAGGAGCGCGAGGAAATGAAGCGTACCGCCGACATTTTCCGGGGCCGCATCATCGACGTTACCGAAAAGACCTACACCATCGAGCTGACCGGCAACAAGAGCAAGCTGGACGCGTTCATCGATTCGATCGACCGCACTTCGATCCTGGAAACCGTCCGTACTGGCGGTTCGGGCATCGGCCGCGGCGAGCGCATCCTGAAGATCTGAACACGCTTTTATTCAACATCCCACTCTAAAATTAATAGGAAGATCATGAAAGTTTTCTACGATAAAGACTGCGACCTGTCCCTGATCAAAGGCAAGCAGGTGGCCATCATCGGCTACGGCTCGCAAGGCCACGCGCATGCGCAAAACCTGAACGACTCCGGCTGCAAGGTCACGGTCGGCTTGCGCAAGGGTGGCGCTTCCTGGGACAAGGCGAAGAACGCCGGCCTGAACGTGGCCGAAGTCAACGACGCGGTGAAGGCGGCCGACGTCGTCATGATCCTGCTGCCGGACGAAAACATCGCGCAGGTCTACAACGAAAACGTGGCGCCGCATGCGAAGGAAGGCGCGGTGCTGGCATTCGCGCACGGCTTCAATGTCCACTACGGCCAGGTCGTGCCGCGCGCCGACCTCGACGTCATCATGATCGCGCCGAAGGCCCCTGGCCATACCGTGCGCTCCACCTACACCCAGGGCGGCGGCGTGCCGCACCTGATCGCGGTCTACCAGGACAAGTCCGGCGTCGCGCGCGACATCGCGCTGTCGTACGCGATGGCCAACGGCGGCGGCCGCGCTGGCATCATCGAGACAAATTTCCGTGAGGAAACTGAGACCGACCTGTTCGGTGAACAGGCCGTGCTGTGCGGCGGTACCGTGGAACTGATCAAGGCCGGTTTCGAGACGCTGGTGGAAGCCGGCTATGCGCCGGAAATGGCGTACTTCGAATGCTTGCACGAGCTGAAGCTGATCGTCGACCTGATCTATGAAGGCGGCATCGCCAACATGAATTACTCGATCTCGAACAACGCCGAATATGGCGAATACGTGACCGGCCCGCGCATCGTCACCGACGATACCAGGAACGCCATGCGCCAGTGCCTGAAGGACATCCAGACCGGTGAATACGCGAAGAGCTTCATCCTCGAAAACAAGGCCGGCGCGCCGACCCTGAGCTCGCGCCGCCGCCTGACCTCCGAACACCAGATCGAACAGGTTGGTGAAAAGCTGCGCGCGATGATGCCTTGGATCAAGAAGAACAAGCTGGTCGATCAAAGCAAGAACTGATCAAGAACCAATTCCTTAACGGCAACTCCAAATTGTTGTTGCCTGGAATTGTCGTGCTGTAACGGATGGGGCGTCACTGCGTGTCGCCCCATTTTTTCTTGGAGAATGCCCATGTTTAGAATCGGAACCCTGTTGTTGCTGACTGCGCTGGCCGGTGCCGGAACCAATGCGGCGTTGGCGCAAACTGTAGCCACGCCCTCGACCGGCGGCACGCTGGTGATCGTGCCCGCATCCGGAGAGGTCACATTGCCCAACGACCAAGCGCTCGCCACCTTCATGATCGAGGAGCAGAACAAGGACAAGGCCGCCGCCGCCTCGGCGGTCAACCGGAAAATGAAGCAGGGTACCGAACTGATCCGTCAGGCCGATCCGCGGGCGATGCTGAAGACGCGCGGCTATTACACTTACCCGGTATATGCCGACGAGCAATTGCGTACACCGAACGCCAAGGCGCGGCAGGTGGTCGGCTGGCGCGTCGGCCAGTACCTGGAGGTCACCACCGCCAGCCTCGACACGCTGCCGAAGACCGTGGCCGCCGCCCAGTCTGTACTGGCGTTGAATGGCTTACAATTCGGCTTGGCCGACGCCACCCGGAAAAAGCTCGATCAGCAGCGCATCGACGCCGCCTATCGCAACCTGATGGAGCGAGTCGCAGCGATTGCCAAGGCGATGGGGCGCGAGGCGGGCGATGCCGTCGTCGATACCGTCGATTTCGAGGCTTCCGGCGCCTATGCGCCGGCGGACGCGGCACCCAAAATGATGCGGGCGGCGATGGCGAGCGAGGCGGCGCCGGTCGAGGAACCGAGTTTCGAACCCGGCGAGACCACGCTCTCGATGCGGTTGGTCGGCAAGGTCAAGTTCAAATGACATGGACGCCCGCGGTCTGGCGCGCCGGCTTGCTGACCGCCGCGCCGGCGTTGCTGGCTGCTTGCCATCCGGAGCCGCCGTCCGACCTGCCGGGCGGGCAGCGTGCCGCCCTGGAGCAATCCCGGCAGCTCGGCCAACAGATGCAGCAGCAGCTCGACACCCGCATGCAGGCGGAGGAGCCGGCGGAAAGATGAACCGCGGGCGCGTCACAGCCGAAAATGTTTCATGCAATGATTTTTCAGCGTGGAACGCAACGCTTTCCAGCTCGCGTTCCCAATAACAACCCGGAGCATCGTTGAACAACTATCCTCATCCTCTCATCGCGCGCGAAGGCTGGCCGTTTCTAGGCATCGCGCTGGCACTCGCGCTGATCGTCACGCTGCTGGCGCCGATCTGGTCGATCCCGTTCTGGATCATCGCCGTTTTCGTGCTGCAGTTCTTCCGCGATCCGGCTCGCACCATTCCGCAGACGCCCGGCGTCGTGCTGTCGCCGGCCGACGGCCGCATCGTCGTGGTGGAGAAGGCGCACGATCCGTACGCGGAACGCGAGGCGCTGAAAATCAGTGTTTTCATGAACGTCTTCAACGTCCATTCGAATCGGGCCCCGGTCGATGGCCGGATAGAATCGGCACGCTATTTCCCCGGCAAATTCGTCAACGCCGACCTTGACAAGGCGTCCATCGAAAACGAGCGCAACGCGCTGGTGATTGCGGCGCCAAACGGGCACACCGTCACCTGCGTCCAGGTCGCCGGTCTGATCGCACGCCGCATTCTGTGCTATGTGAAACCCGGCGAGCAACTGGCGCGCGGCCAGCGCTACGGCTTCATCCGCTTCGGCTCGCGCGTCGACATCTATCTGCCGCTGTCGGCGACGCCGAAGGTAGCGGTTGGCGACAAGGTGTCCGCTACTGAAACCATTCTCGCCGCCTTCTGACCCGGCAGCGCGCGCCGCATACTGACAGGAATCCGCATGGCTACCTTCAACCGTCGCAAGGCAAAGGGCAAGACCGGTTCGCTGTTGAAGCTGCGCCGGGCAAATCAGCGGCCATCGTCGCCGCCAGCGGGTTTCGACCAACCCGGCGCCGGCAAGCCGCTGTTGCGGCGGCGCGGTGTCTATCTGTTGCCGAACGCGTTCACGACGGCGGCGCTGTTCTGCGGCTTTTACGCGATCGTGATGGCGATGAACCTGAAGTTCGATCACGCGTCGATCGCGATCTTCGCGGCGATGGTGCTCGACAGCCTGGACGGCCGGGTGGCGCGCCTGACCAATACCCAGAGCGAATTCGGTGCCCAGTACGACAGCCTGTCGGATATGGTGTCGTTCGGCGCGGCGCCGGCCCTGGTGGTCTACGAATGGTCGCTGCGCGGCCTGGGCAAGATGGGCTGGCTGGCGGCGTTCGTCTATTGCGCCGGCGCCGCGCTGCGGCTGGCGCGCTTCAACACCAACATCACGGTGGTCGACAAGCGCTATTTCCAGGGCTTGCCGAGTCCGGCGGCGGCGGCGCTGGTCGCCGGACTGGTATGGCTGATGGACGACCTGCGCTTCGCCGGCGCCGACCTCGACTGGCTGTCGTGGGGCGTGACGGTGTACGCCGGCCTGACGATGGTCACCAACGTGCCGTTCTACAGCTTCAAGGACATCAATTTCCGCCAGCCGGTGCCGTTCATCGTGGCGTTCCTGATGGTGCTGGTGCTGGTGGCGATTTCGGGTGATCCGCCGAAGGTGCTGTTCGGCCTGTTTGTGCTGTACGGCCTGTCGGGCTATGCGGTGTATTTCTGGCGCTGGTTCAAGGGCAAGCCGGTCAGCATCGTCCAGACCGAAATCGAAAGCGCGGACGACGGCGATTCGCATTGAGCGATACCTCCCGGCAACTCCCAATCGGGGCCGGGTGGTTGCGCTTTCGGCGAATTGCGCCTATAGTTTTTGAATGTTTTGCCACACGCACATTGTGATTCCCGCTTCCGGCGGCCTGATTCCAGGCCTGCTATCGATTTTCCTACTGCGCTGACGCGCAAACATCCCTTCTTCCACAATTCGCGCTGTTTTCCGTCCATGCCGCCGGCATGGACAGGCGAAAAAGTATCCGGAATCCCGATTCTGTCTTTCAAGGAGCATCAAATGGCTGCACATCCCGCTGACAAGCTCATCATTTTCGACACCACGCTGCGCGATGGCGAACAGTCGCCGGGGGCGTCGATGACCAAGGAAGAAAAGGTCCGGATCGCCAAGCAGCTGGAGCGCCTGAAGGTGGACGTGATCGAAGCCGGCTTCGCCGCCGCTTCCGACGGCGATTTCGACGCGATCCGCACCATCGCCGGCCTGATCAAGGATTCGACCATCTGTTCGCTGTCGCGTGCCAACGATCGCGACATCTCGCGCGCGGCCGAGGCACTGCGCGGCGCGCAAAACGCGCGCATCCACACCTTCATCGCCACCTCGGCGCTGCACATGGAAAAGAAGCTGCGGATGACGCCGGAGCAAGTGCTGGAACAGGCGCGGCTGTCGGTGCGCTTCGCGCGCAACCTGGTGGCCGACGTCGAGTTCAGCCCGGAAGACGGTTACCGCAGCGACGTCGACTTCCTGTGCCGCGTGCTGGAGGCAGTCATCGATGAAGGCGCGACCACGATCAACGTGCCGGATACCGTAGGCTATGCGGTTCCAGAGCTGTACGGAAATTTCATCAAGAACCTGCGCGAGCGGGTGCCGAACAGCGACAAGGCGATCTGGTCGGTGCATTGCCACAACGATCTCGGCATGGCGGTCGCCAACTCGCTGGCCGGCGTCAAGATCGGCGGCGCGCGCCAGGTGGAGTGCACGATCAATGGCCTCGGTGAACGTGCCGGCAATTGCTCTTTGGAAGAAGTCGTGATGGCGGTGAAGACCCGCAGGGATTATTTCAATCTGCAGCTCGGCATCGACACCCAGCACATCCTGGCGGCCAGCCGCATGGTCAGCCAGACCACCGGTTTCGTGGTGCAGCCGAACAAGGCAGTGGTCGGCGCCAATGCGTTCGCGCATGCGTCCGGCATCCACCAGGATGGCGTGCTGAAGGCGCGCGATACCTACGAAATCATGCGTGCCGAGGACGTCGGCTGGAGCGCCAACAAGCTGGTGCTGGGCAAGCTGTCGGGCCGCAACGCCTTCAAGCAGCGGCTGGAAGAGCTTGGCATCGGCCTCGATTCGGAGGCCGAGGTCAACGCCGCATTCGCGCGCTTCAAGCAACTGGCGGACCACAAGGCCGAAATCTTCGACGAGGACATCGTGGCGCTGGTGTCGGATGAAATCCAGTCGAGCGAAAACGAGTATTACCGCTTCGTTTCCCTGTCCCAGCATTCCGAAACCGGCGAACGCCCGCGCGCGCGCGTGGTGTTTTCGGTCAACGGCAAGGAATCGAACTGCGACGGGGAAGGCAACGGTCCCGTGGATGCGATCGTCAACGCGATCGAGGCCAAGGTGCAAAGCGGCGCCGAGCTGCTGCTGTTTTCCGTCAACTCGATCACCACTGGGACACAATCCCAGGGTGAAGTGACGATGCGCCTGTCAAAAGCTGGGCGCATCGTCAATGGCGTCGGCGCCGACCTCGACATCGTGGTGGCGTCGGCCAAGGCTTATCTGTCGGCATTGAACAAGCTGCAACCGGCCGCGGAGAAATTGAACCCGCAACTGTAGGCGGATGCGGCTGGCGCCAGATTCGCGCTTCACAAAAACGAAAACGGCTGCGTCGCCATGACGCAGCCGTTCTTTTTGCCGGCGCCTGCCGGGTTTGCCTGCGGGTCTTACTGGACCGCGATCTTCTTCGGCAGGGTCGCTTCCTTCTTCGGCAGCGTCAGTATCAGCACGCCGTTTTCCAGTCGGGCGTCGGCGCGGTTTTCATCGACTTCGGCGGGCAGCGTGAAGCTGCGGCTGAATCTGCTAATCAGGCGTTCCGAATGCAGCACGTTCTGGCCGTCCTTTTGCGAACTTTCGCGCTTCACTTCGCCTTCGATCGACACCCGCCGGTTGTCCACCGACAGCTTGATGTCTTCCTTGGCGACGCCTGGCATGTCCGCTTCCACCACGAACGCCTGGTCGTTTTCGACGACGTTCATGCGCGGGCTGGAAATGCCGGAGTCCTGGTTTTCCCAGGGCGCCAGGAATTCTTCGAGCATGTTGTCCATCAGGCGTTCCAGCGGACTGTTGAAGGCGGCCGAGCGCATCGCACGAGATACTGGAAAACCATTGCGTAACACAAGATTCATCATTACCTCCTGTAAAAAGCTCGGGAGTCAGCTCCCAGTGTCTTTTAGATAAGGGATTGGACGCCGATTTCAAGGGATCTAGCGGAACATTCGGCCGAAACGTCGGCGGTCGGGATCGAATTTCGGGTCCGGGCCGTTTTCCAGCTTGCGCACGATGCCGGCATCGTCGAAGTAGACGCTCATCAGCGAATTCCAGACGCCGCTCTCCTTGTATGGGTAGGACCAGACTTCGCGCCGCAGCCGCGGGAAGTAGGCGGTTTCGCTGGGCGCGCCGATGGTGCGCAGCACGTCGTCCTTGTTGTCATGGTCGACGCGGATGGTGCCGAATTTTTTCATCGTCAGCACTTGTTCGTAGGACTGCAGCCGGCCGTCGGCATCGAAGCGCGCCATATAGGTTTGCTGGCCCCAGGGGCCGCGCCGGTATTCGAGCAGGTGCTCGCCGTGCGCCAGCGGGTAACGGGCGGTCGGCGCACCGAGGCGTGCGACCAGTTCGGATTCCGATGTGCCGGCAGGCGGCGGCGTCCCGAATCCGGCGCAGCCGGCGAGCAGCAGAATGCAGCCGGCAAGACAACTGCGCGACAGGATTTTCGCCATCGGAAATCTTCGCCGGGAGAGCGGAACGAGCGCTAAATATTTGAGGCGCAAGGGAGTTTCCTATATAATGCGCGGTCTGGTCGATTCGACCAGTTTTTTTGATTGTTGTTCACGATGCAAGGGGTTACGACTCTGTGCATCGCCTGTGAAAGGACATTGTATGTCGATAGAAAAAGCCGCAAAAGCCGCCATCGTTGCGGACAACGCCCGTAGCGCCAACGATACCGGTTCCCCGGAAGTGCAGGTGGCGCTGCTCACCGCCCGCATCAACGAACTCAACGGACACTTCAAGGCGCACGTCAAGGATCACCATTCCCGCCGTGGCCTGATCCGGATGGTCAACCGCCGCAAGAACCTGCTGGCCTACCTGAAGGACAAGGACGCCAATCGGTATCGCGCGCTGATCGAAAAACTCGGTCTGCGCAAGTAATTTTGTTGCGGCCTCTGCACCGGATCTAAGGATGGAATGCCCGCGTCAGGATGCTGACGTGGGCATTTTGCATTTTTATGGTTTGCAACGCCGCCCATCCGTTTCGGGCAATGAGACGGCGAACCGCCGTCTGTGGTGAGGTGAACGGCAGCGCCTGAAAATCTGTCGGTAAAAATAGAAAGGAAACACCATGTTTAATAAAGTCACCAAGACCTTCCAGTACGGTCAGCATCAGGTCACGCTGGAAACCGGTGAAATCGCACGCCAGGCTTCCGGCGCCGTGATGGTGTCGATCGAAGACACCGTCGTGCTGGCTACCGTGGTCGCGCGCAAGGACGCCAAGCCGGGTCAGGACTTCTTCCCGCTGACGGTCGACTACATCGAAAAGACCTACGCCGCCGGCCGCATTCCGGGCGGCTTCTTCAAGCGCGAAGGCCGGCCTTCGGAAAAGGAAACACTGACTTCGCGCCTGATCGATCGGCCGATCCGCCCGCTGTTCCCGGAAGGCTACATGAATGAAGTCCAAGTCATCATCCACGTGCTGTCGGTCAACCCGGAAATCGACCCTGACATCGCCGCGATGATCGGCGCGTCGGCCGCGCTGGCGGTGTCCGGCGTGCCCTTCAACGGCCCGGTCGGCGCCGCGCGCGTCGGCTACATCGACGGTCAATACGTCCTGAACCCGACCACGTCGCAGCTGAAGAACTCGGCGCTCGACCTGGTGGTCGCCGGCACCGAAATCGCGGTATTGATGGTCGAATCGGAAGCGCAGCAGCTGTCCGAGGAAGTGATGCTGGGCGCGGTGGTCTACGGTCACGAGCAGATGCAGGCGGTGATCAACGCGATCCACGAACTGGTGCGCGACGGCGGCAAGCCGGAGGTCGAATGGAGCCCGGCGCCGAAGAACGAGGCGCTGATCGCGCGTGTCGCCCACTTCGGCGAAGCCAAGCTGCGCGAAGCCTACCAGACCCGCAACAAGCAGGAACGCACCAACAAGCTGAAGGACGCGGCGGCCGAAGTCAACGCCGCGCTGGCGGCGGAAGCGGCATCGATCGGCGCCGCCGCGCCGGATTCGGTCGAAGTCGGCAACATCCTGTTCGACCTGGAAGCGAAGATCGTGCGCTCGCAGATCCTCGACGGCGAACCGCGCATCGACGGCCGCGACACCCGCACCGTGCGGCCGATCTCGATCCGCACCGGCGTGCTGCCGCGCACCCACGGCTCGGCGCTGTTCACTCGCGGCGAAACGCAGGCGCTGGTGGTGGCCACGCTCGGCACCGCGCGCGACGAGCAAAAGATCGACGCGCTGATGGGCGAATACAGCGACCGCTTCATGTTGCACTACAACATGCCGCCGTTCGCGACTGGCGAAACCGGCCGCGTCGGCACGCCGAAGCGGCGCGAGATCGGCCACGGCCGCCTGGCCAAGCGCGCGCTGCAAGCGGCCTTGCCGGCACCGGAGGAATTCAGCTATTCGGTGCGCCTGGTGTCGGAAATCACCGAATCCAACGGCTCGTCGTCGATGGCCTCGGTATGCGGCGGCTGCCTGGCGCTGATGGACGCAGGCGTGCCGGTGACCGCGCACGTGGCCGGCATCGCGATGGGCCTGATCAAGGAAGGCAACAAGTTCGCGGTGCTGACCGACATCCTGGGCGATGAAGATCATCTGGGCGACATGGACTTCAAGGTGGCCGGCACCGCCAACGGCATCACCGCGCTGCAGATGGACATCAAGATCCAGGGCATCACCAAGGAAATCATGCAGGTGGCGCTGGCGCAGGCCAAGGAAGGCCGTATCCACATCCTCGGCAAGATGCAGGAAGCCGTGCCGCACGGCAAGACCGAGCTGTCCGACTTCGCGCCGCGCCTGATCACGATCAAGATCAATCCGGAGAAGATCCGTGACGTGATCGGCAAGGGCGGCGCCGTGATCCGTGCGCTGACCGAGGAAACCGGCACCCAGATCGACATTTCCGACGAAGGGGTGGTCACCATCGCGTCGGTCGACGCCGACGCCGGCCAGGAGGCCAAGCGCCGCATCGAGGAGCTGACCGCCTCGGTCGAGGTCGGCAAAGTGTATGAAGGCACCGTGCTGAAGCTGCTCGACTTCGGCGCCATCGTGCAGGTGTTGCCCGGCAAGGACGGCTTGCTGCATATCAGCCAGATCGCCAACGAGCGCGTCAACGCGGTCGCCGACTATCTGCAGGAAGGCCAGCAGGTGCGCGTGAAAGTGCTGGAGACCGACGACCGCGGCCGCCTGAAGCTGTCGATGAAGGCGGTGGCGGCGGAAGAGGGCGGCAACGCCGCTACCTCGCACACCGAGTAATCCGCGCCTGCCGCTGCCCCGCTTGCGGGGCGCGCCGGCCGAAGCCGTCCGACCAGTGTCGGGCGGCTTTTTTGTTGGCTGCAGCGGACGGCATGCGGATTCGTACCTGTGTTAATACTTATGCCAGTATTTTTAAAGTCGGACGTCCCATCTGCGGGATCGGCCATTTTTTCGGCATACTCCTCGTGTTGCCGTTTTTCGCCGAACTGTCCGGCAGCGCAGTGGGCGGCACGGCGCATGCCGGCCGGTGCGGCGCCGGCTTAGCAGTTACCATAGCGCTCATGCCGGCGCCGCGGCGCCAGCTTTCATCCTGCCGGCTCCGTGCCGGCCCAGCGGAGCGTTCATGAGCCATATCGTTATCATCGGCTGCGGCTTCGGCGGCCTGGCGGCGGCGCGCGAGCTGGCCGGCGCCGACGTCCGCGTTACGCTGATCGATCGCAGCAACCACCATCTGTTCCAGCCGCTGTTGTACCAGGTCGCCACCGCCGGCCTGTCGGCGCCGGCGATCGCGGCGCCGATCCGGCACATCCTGGCCGGCCAGCGCAACCTGACCACGCTGATGGCCTGTGTCGCCGACATCGATGCGCGGCGCCGCTGCGTGCTGCTGGAGGACGGCGCCGAGATCGGCTACGACTACCTGATCGTCGCCGCCGGCTCCACCCATAGCTATTTTGGCCACGACGACTGGGCCCGGCATGCGCCGCCGCTGAAGACGCTGGAAGACGCGTTCGAAATCCGCAAGCGTACGCTGATGGCGTTCGAGCGCGCCGAACGCGAAACCGACGAGGCGCGCCGCACCGCCTGGCTGACCTTCGCGGTGATCGGCGCCGGCGCCACCGGCGTCGAGATGGCCGGCACGCTGGCCGAAATCGGCCGCCACACGCTGCGCGGCGAATTCCGCCACATCGATTCGCGCCACGCGCGGGTGGTGCTGCTGGAGGGGTCGGATCGAGTGCTGCCGCCGTATCCGCCAGACCTGTCGGCCAAGGCGCAGGCGCAATTGCAGCGGCTCGGCGTCGAAGTCCGCACCGGCTGCCGCGTCAGCGCGATCGACGCCGACGGTGTCACGTTTACCGGGCC
>JBATWJ010000144.1:0-18727 GCA_049672545.1 Burkholderiaceae bacterium | reverse complement strand
GGCCGACAGGCCCCGCTGCGCGAAATCGTCGCGATGCATGACGGAAGACAACACCCCGGCGCGGCCCGCGGCCGGCTTCGTCGACGCCGCAGACGATTTGCGCGGTGGGCGGCGGGAACGGCAACGGCAAGGTGGCGGATGTCATCGCGCGCATCCCCCGACCAAATTGGTACGATCCAGATACTCCCAAGGGTGCCAGCCAAAACCGGACGTCATTCCTGCGGAATTGATGCATACTCCCATGGCTAGCTCCGGGCCGCGGCGGCATCGATCACATTCAGCACCGCCTGCGCGCTTTCGGCGGCGGTATTGCGCAACAACGCGTGATGCATGTCGGTGAAGCGCTGCAGCAGGCGCGCGCGGTTGGCGTCGTCATCGAGCTGCCGCGCCAGTGCGTCGGCCAGCGCCTGTGGCGTGGCCGCGTCCTGCAGCAGTTCCGGCACCACGAAGTCGCGCGCCAGGATGTTCGGCAGGCCGATCCATGGCAGATAGCCCATGTGGCGCAGCACCTGCCAGGACGCACGCATCATCTTGTAGGCGATCACCATCGGCTTCTTGAACAGCGCCACTTCCAGCGTCGCGGTGCCGGACGCCACCAGCACCGCGTCGGCGGCCGCCATCGCCGCGTGCGACCGGCCGTCCAGCAGTTGCAACGGCACGTCCTGCAGCCCGGCCTGCGCCAGCAGTTCGGTGAAATAGCGGCGCTGGGCATCACCGGCCATCGGCACCACGAAGCGCAGCGACGGTTCGCGCCGCAGCAGGATCTGCGCCGCCGCGACGAAAGCGACGCTGTTGTACTTGAGTTCCGACATGCGGCTGCCGGGCATCAGCGCCACCACCGAACCGGAGGCCGGCAGCCCGAGTTCGGCGCGCGCCGCTGCCAGGTCGGGCGCCAGCGGGATCACTTCGGCCAGCGGATGGCCGACGTAGGTGACCGGCAGGCCGGCGTCACGGTATAGGGTTTCCTCGAACGGGAAGATCACCAGCATGTGCGACACCGCGCGCCGGATCTTATCGAGGCGGCCGCCGCGCCAGGCCCAGATCGACGGGCTGATGAAATGCACGGTCGGAATCCCGGCCCGCTTCAGCTGCATTTCCAGGCCGAGGTTGAAGTCGGGGGCGTCGACGCCGATGAAGGCGGCCGGTCTTTCGGCCAGCAGACGGTCGCGTAGGCCGCTCTGAATGCCCTTGATTTCGCGGTAGTGCGCCAGTACCTCGAACAGCCCGCGCACCGCCAGCTTTTCCATCGGCCAGTCGGAGATGAAGCCGTATTCCGCCATGCGCGGGCCGCCGATGCCGTGCAGCCGCGCCTGCGGCAGCTGCGGCCGCAACCCGGACAGCAGGCGCGCGGCCAGCAGATCGCCCGAGGTTTCGCCGGCGACCAGCGCGATCGCCGTTTCAGCGGATGATGCCACGGGGCGAGGCTTCGACGAACTCGCGCAGCTGGCGCAGCTGGGCGGCGGCGGCCGGCGTCTTCTGCTCTTCGGCCAGCAATGCCTGCTTGGCGTCGTCCAGCGACAGGCCGGCGCGGTACAGCAGCTTGTAGCCGCGCTTGATCGCCATGATCTGCTCGCTGGAAAAACCGTGCCGCTGCAGGCCGACGCTGTTGATGCCGGCCGGCGCCGCGCGGTTGCCGGCGGCGGTGACGAATGGCGGTACGTCCTGGCTGACGGCGGCGGTGAATGCCGTCATCGCATAGGCGCCGACGTGGCAGAACTGGTGGATCGCGGTGAAGCCGCCCAGCACCGCCCAGTCACCGATGATGACGTGGCCGCCGAGCGTGGCGTTGTTCGACATCGTGATGTGGCTGCCGAGCTGGCAGTCGTGCGCGATGTGGACGTAGGCCATGATCCAGTTGTCGTCGCCGATGCGGGTGACGCCGCCGTCCTGCACGGTGCCGAGGTTGACGGTGACGAATTCGCGGAAAGTGTTGCCATCGCCGATCTCGAGCCGGGTCGGCTCGCCGCCGTACTTCTTGTCCTGCGGCACGGCGCCGATCGAACAGAACTGGAACAGCGTATTGTTGCGCCCGATCGTGGTATGGCCCTCGACCACCGCGTGCGCGCCGATGCGGGTGCCGGCGCCGATCGCCACGTGCGGCCCGATCACCGCGTACGGGCCGACCTCGACCGCGCCATCCAGCATCGCGCGCGGATCGACGATCGCGGTCGGATGGATGTCGGCCATTACTGCGCCGCCGGCTGGCCGGCGTCGTTGATGGTGCGCATCGTGCACATCAGCTCGGCCTCGACCGCCAACTGGCCGTCGACGCTGCCCTGCGCCCTGTATTTCCAGATGCCGCGCGCGGTACGCAGGATTTCGACCCGCATCACCAGCTGGTCGCCCGGCTCCACCGGCCGCTTGAAGCGGGCGCCGTCGATGCCGATGAAATACACCACCGAGTTGTCGTCCGGCTTCTGCCCCATGGTGAGGAACGACAGCAGCGCCGCCGTCTGCGCCAGCGCCTCGATCATCAACACACCCGGCATCACCGGCTTGTGCGGGAAATGGCCGTTGAAGAATTCTTCGTTGACGGTGACGTTCTTGATCGCGGTGATGGTCTTGCCGGACTCCCAGTCCAGCACCCGGTCGACCAAGAGCAGCGGGTAACGGTGCGGCAGATATTGCTTGATTTGCGTGATGTCGAGGCTATTCATCGTGTTTTTCTGTCAGCGATTTCAGGGTTTTTTCGAGCTCCCGGATTTTCTCACGCATCGTCGCCAGGTTACGCACGACGGCGGCCGATTTCTCCCACTCGCCATTCTTGGCCAGTGGGTAGAAACCGGTGTACAGGCCCGGTTCGCGGATCGAGCGCGACACCATGCTGCCGGAAGAAATGTGGACGTGATCGGCGATCGTCAGGTGCCCCAGCACCATTGCCGCGCCGCCGAAGGTGCAGTGGCGGCCGATGATCGCGCTACCGGCGACGCCGACGCAGCCGGCCATCGCGGTATGGGCGCCGATGCGGCAGTTGTGGCCGATCTGGATCTGGTTGTCGAGCTTGACGCCATCCTCGATCACGGTATCGGACAGCGCGCCGCGGTCGATCGTGGTGTTGGCGCCGATCTCGACGTCGTCGCCGATCACGACGCCGCCAGTCTGCGGAATCTTGACCCAGGCGCCGCCGTCGTTGGCGAAGCCGAAGCCGTCGGCACCGATCACCGCGCCCGAATGGATGATGCCGCGGCGGCCGATCGAGCAGCCGGCATGCAGAGTGACGTGCGCAAACAGATGCGTGCCGGCGCCGACCGCGGCGCCGCCGCCGATGAAGCAGCCGGCATCGATCACCGCATCGTCGTCGATGCGGGCACCGGCCTCGATCGTGACCTGTGGCCCGATGCAGGCAGTGGCGGCGACGCTGGCAGCCGGATCGACGCAGGCGCTCGGATGGACCCCGGGCAGGCGTGGACGCGCCGCCCGCGCCGCGAACCATTGGGCGACGCGCGCGAAGTAGGCGTAGGGATTGTCGGTGACGATGCGGGTGCCGCCATAAGCGGTGCCGAGCGCGGCATGGTCGGCCGCACCCAGGATCAGCGCGCCGGCCCGGGTGTGCGCCGCCTGCGACCTCAGCTTGGGGTTGGTGAGAAAGGTGATGTGCGTCGCGTTTGCGTCATCCAGGGATGCGACGCCGGAAATTTGCAGTTCCGGATCGCCCATCAACTGCCCTCCCAAGCGTTCGACCAGTTCTTTCAGCCGAGTGCTCATCGTGGCCTTTCAAATTGCGGGCGGCGCCGTTCCGAGCGAAGCGGCGCCGCCGGATCCGGCAATGCGAGGATTACTTGTTGAGCGCCTTCAGCACCTTGTCGGTGATGTCGATGCGCGGGCTGATGTAGACCGCTTCCTGGAATACGATGTCGTACTTTTCCGTTTCGGCGATCTGCCTGATCACCTTGTTGGTACGGTCCAGCACGATCGCCAGCTCCTCGTTGCGGCGCTGGTTCAGGTCTTCGCGGAATTCGCGCTGCTTGCGCTGGAATTCCTTGTCGAGATCGGCGACTTCGCGCTGCCGCTTGGCGCGGTCGGAGTCGGCCAGCACGGCGGCGTCCTTGTCCAGCTTCTCGGACAGACCCTTCAGGCGCGTCGCCATGTCCTGCAGATCCTTTTCGCGCTTCGAGAATTCCTGCTCGATCTTGGCGGTGGCGGCCTTGGCCGGACTGGCTTCGCGGAAGATGCGCTCGGTGCTGACGAAGCCGATCTTCATTTCCTGCGCCTGCGCGTTGGCGACGAACACCAGCGAGGCGGCGCACAGCACGGCGGATTTCAACAGTACGGATAATTTAGGTAGGAACGTCAAGATACTCTCTCCACTATCAAAAGTAGCCGGGAATCCAATCAGAAGCCGGTTCCGAGCTGGAACTGGAATTGCTGCTTGCGATCGGTGTCCTTGGCGTTCAGCGGCACGCCATAGCTCAGCTTCAGAGGACCGATCGGGGAAACCCAGCTGATGCCGACGCCGGCGGAATACCGGAGGTCGGATATGCGCATTTTCTCTCCTTCGGCGAAGACGTTGCCGGCGTCGAAGAAGGAGAACCAGCGCAGGCTGCGGTCGGAGCCGGCGCCCGGGAACGGCGCCTGCAGCTCCACGTTGAGGATCAGGCGCGAGGCGCCGCCCAGTGCGTCGCCGGTCACCGCGTCGCGATTGTTGCCGAGCGACGATGACTCGTAGCCGCGCACCGAACCGATGCCGCCGGCGTAGAAATTCTTGAAGATCGGATACGGCTTGCCGCCGAAGCCGCGGCCGTAGTCGAATTCGCCGTTCCACGCCAGCGTCGAGTTGCCGAAGATCGGCTGGTAGTACTGATGCTGGTAGATGCCGCGGTAGTAATGCAGCGAGCCGAGCATCGACAGCTCGAAATTGGCACGCTGATAGCGGCCCTTGGTCGGCACCAGCGCGCTGTCGCGGCTGTCGCGCTGCCAGGCGGCGGTCAGCGGGTAGCTGGTGGTGGTGGCGCTGTCGACGTCGGGTCCGCCGAAATCGCGCACGTACTGCTGGTAGACCGCCGGGCTGTTGCCGCCGATGACGCCGTTCAGCGGAAAGACCTGCACCGTCGTGCGTTCGACGCCGATACCGAAAAACACCCGGTCCACTTCGGAGAACGGCACGCCGAACTTGATGTTGCCGCCGAGCGTCTGCACCTTGTAGTCGCTGGTGTAGTACTCGGGCGGCCGCACCGTGCGCAGGAACAGTTCGAAGCTGCGCGACACGCCGTCATCGGTGAAATACGGGTTGGTCTGCGACAGTGAAATGGTCCGGTAGCGCTTGCTGGTGTTGACGTCGATACCGACGGTATTGCCGCTGCCGAAGGCGTTCTCCTGCTGGATCGAGCCGGTCAGGCTGAGCTTGTCCGCACTGGAAAAGCCGGCACCCAGGAGGATGTTGCCGGTCGGTTTTTCCTCGACCGTCATGTTGACGTCGACCTGATCGTTGGTACCCGGGACTTCCGGCGTTTCGATCGTCACTTCCTTGAAATAGCCGAGGCGGTCGACGCGGTCGCGCGATAGCTTGATCTTTTCGCCGTCGTACCAGGAATCCTCGAACTGGCGGAATTCGCGCCGGATCACTTCGTCGCGGGTCTTGGTGTTGCCGGCCATGTTGATGCGGCGCACGTACACCCGCTTGCCGGGGTCGACGAAGATGGTGAAGGCGACTTCGTTCTTGTCGCGATTGATTTCCGGGTTGGCGTTGACGTTGGCGAACGCATAGCCGAAATTGCCCATGCGGTCGGCGATTTTCTTGATGCTGTCGGTCAGTTTCTGGCCGGAGTAGACGTCGCCCGGCTTCAGGCCGACCAGCGATTTCAGCTCTTCCTCGCGGCCTAGCATCTCGCCCTCCAGCTTGACGCCGGACACGGTGAATTTCTGGCCTTCGCGGATGTTCAGCGTGATGTAGATATCCTTCTTGTCGGGCGTGATCGACACCTGGGTCGAATCGACCTGCATCTCCAGATAGCCGCGATCCAGGTAAAAGGACTTCAGCGCCTCGATGTCGCCGGTCAGCTTCTGCTTCGAATACTGGTCGGCCTTGGTGTACCAGGTGAACCAGCCCGGCGTGGTCAGCTTCATTTCGGAGCGCAGCTGCTTGTCCGTGAACGCCTTGTTGCCGACGATATTGATCTGGCGAATGCGCGACACGTCCCCCTCGTTCACCGCGAACGTGATGTTGACGCGGTTGCGCTCGATCGGGGTGACGGTGGTGGTGATCTGCACGCCGTACAGGCCGCGCGACAGGTATTGCCGCTTCAGTTCCTGTTCGGCGCGGTCCAGCAGCGCCTTGTCGTAGATGCGCGACTCGCCAAGACCGATGTCTTTCATTGCCTTGGTCAGCTGATCCTTGTCGAACTCCTTGGCGCCGGTGAATTCGACCCCGGCGATCGCCGGCCGCTCTTCCACCAGGACGACCAGTACGTTGCCTTCCGCTTCGATCCGCACGTCCTTGAAAAAGCCGGTCGCGTACAGCGACTTGATCGCCGCCGCCGCCTTTTCGTCGGTGAAGGTATCACCGACCTGGACCGGCAGATAGCTGAAGACGGTGCCCGCTTCGGTACGCTGGATGCCTTCGACCCGGATGTCCTTGACGACGAACGGCTCGATCGCCAGCGCCTGGCCGGAACACACTACGAACGCCGCAACGGCGAGGACGTGCCGAGAAAAGGCCGGCAGCAAAAGGCAGGCGGAATGTAATTTCATTAGCGGTTGATTGTTGTCAGTATGCGTGCCGCGGCGACGCAGGGGCCGGACGGGCAAAACTCTCAGGATATCAGTCGCACCACGTCATTGAAGACGGCAACCGCCATCAAGGTCATCAGGATGCCGATCCCCGCGCGCTGGGCCGCTTCTCCGAAGCGTTCGGAAACAGGTTTGCCGGTCAAAACTTCCAGCGAATAATACAGCAAAAGCCCCCCGTCCAGAACCGGGATCGGCAGCAAATTCATTACCCCCAGACTGATGCTGACGAAGGCGATGAAGCTGATGTAGCTGATCATCCCGGTGCGCGCCGTCTGGCCCGCGTAGTCGGCGATCGTGATCGGTCCGGTGATGTTTTTCCATGAAACCTGGCCGACGATCATCTTGCCCAGCATCTTCAGCGTCAGCACGCTGGTGTCCCAGGTGCGCTGGCTGGCGCGCCACAGCGCGGTCAGCGGCGGGTCGCTGGCGACCGCCATCTCCGGCGCCAGCGCCACTTCGACCCGGATACGGCCGATCGTCTCGCCGCCGGCGCCGGTCTGCGCCTCCGGCGTAACATCCCAGGCGGCCTGGCGCTGGCCACGCATGCCTTCCAGATGGAGCGCCTTGCCGGGCGCGGCCCGCACCAGATCGACGAAGGCCAGGCCGTCTGCGACCGCGACGCCGTTCACACTCTCGATCAGGTCGCCCTCGAGCAGACCGGCGCGCTGGCCGGGGCCATCCGCCAGCACCTTGCCGATGGTCGCCGGCGGCCGTCCCAGCTCGATACCGAGCGTGGTCAGGAAGTCGCCTTCCAGCTGCTCCGGCGTCAGAGTCGCCAGCCGCAGCGAGACCGACGCCGGCGCGGCCGCGCCACCGGCCAACGGACGCAGCACGTCCAGTTCGGCGGGCTTCTGTTCCAGCGCCAGCTGCGCCAGGCGCCAACGCAGGTCGGACCAGATGCGCACCGGCTGGCCATTGACCGCAGTGACCACTTCGCCGCCGCGCAGGCCGGCCTGGTAGGCCAGGCTGTGCTCTGGCACCGCGCGCAGCTTCGGGATCGGTTCAGGAATGCCGTTCACGTATAGTCCGGCGAACAGCGCGATCGCCAGCAGGAAGTTGGCCAGCGGCCCGGCGGCGACGATGGCAATCCGGCGCCAGACCGACTGCCGGGTGAATTCGCGCTGCAGGTCCTGCGGCGGCAAGCCGGCCAGATCGGCTTCGCGCGCGTCCAGCATCTTGACGTAGCCGCCCAGCGGCAGGATCGAGATCGCCCATTCGGTCTGATCGCGTCCGAAGCGGCGCGACCAGACCACCTTGCCCATGCCGACCGAGAAGCGCAGCACCTTGACGCCGCACAGGCGGGCGACCGTATAGTGGCCGAGCTCGTGGATCGTCACCAGAATTCCGAGCGCGACCAGGAAAGCCAGGATGGTTTGCAGCAGAGTCATGACGGCACCTCAGGTTTCGATGAGGGAATGCGCCAGCGCGCGCGCCCGGCGGTCCTGCTCCAGCAGAGCGTCGATGGCGGTGACCGGCGCATGTGTCAGTGTATCCATCACGCGCGCGATCAGCTGATCGATCGCGCGAAAGCCGATGCGTCGCTCCAGGAAAGCCTGCACCGCGACTTCGTTGGCGGCGTTCATGCTGGCCGCCGCGCTGCCGCCACTGCAGAGGGCATCATACGCAAGCTTCAGGCATGGGAAGCGGACCAGATCCGGCGCCCGGAAGTCGAGCCGGCCGATCGCCGCCAGATCGAGCTGGCCAACGCCGGATTCAATCCGCTCCGGATAGGCCAGCGCGTGCGCAATCGGCGTACGCATGTCGGGGTTGCCGAGCTGCGCCAATACCGAACCGTCGACATAAGACACCATCGAATGGATCACACTTTGCGGATGGATCACCACCTCGATCCGGCTGGCCGGCGCGCCAAACAGCCAGTGCGCCTCGATCACCTCCAGCCCCTTGTTCATCATGGTGGCCGAATCCACCGAAATCTTGCGTCCCATCACCCAGTTCGGATGAGCCACCGCCTCTTCCGGCGTTACCGCGCCGAGCGTCTCGACCGCGCGCGACAGGAACGGGCCGCCGGAAGCGGTCAGCAGTATGCGCGCCACGCCGCACGGACCGCCGCCGGCACGATACGCGGGCGGCAGGCACTGGAACACTGCATTGTGCTCGCTGTCGATCGGCAGCAGCGTAGCGCCGCTTGCGGCCACCGCGTCCATGAACAGCTGACCGGACATCACCAGCGCCTCCTTGTTCGCCAGCAGCACCTTCTTGCCGGCGCGCGCAGCCGCCATGGTCGGCGCCAAGCCGGCAGCGCCGACGATCGCCGCCATCACGGCATCGCATTCGGGGGCACTGGCGACCGCGCACAACGCCGCTTCGCCGAAGTCGATCTGGATCGACAGGCCGATGTCGCGCAGCAGCCGCGCCAGCATATCGGCCGCCTCCGCCGATCCCGCTACCGCCACCCGCGGCCGGAAGCGCAGGCACTGCTGCGCCAGCTTTTCCATGCTGCTGTGCGCGGTCAGCGCGTGCACCTGGTAGCGCTCCGGATGGCGCGCCAGCACGTCGAGCGTGGAAGCGCCGATCGAGCCAGTCGAGCCGAGTATGGTGATGCGCTGCATGCGTCTTCCTAGACCCAGGAACCGCACAGCACGGCCAGCGGCAGCACCGGGATCAGCGAATCGATCCGGTCCAGCACTCCGCCATGTCCGGGCAACAGTGCGCTGCTGTCTTTCATGCCGGCGCGCCGCTTCAGCTGCGATTCGAACAGGTCGCCGACGATGCTGGCGGCGACGATCACGGTCAGCGCAACAGTGAGGCCGCCCCAGCCCCAGGCGCGCTGTAGACGCGTCGGGAACAGGTCGGTGGCCGGCCAGACCGCGATCGCCAGCGCCGCCACCAGCAGCACGGCCAGCCAGCCGCCGAGTGCGCCTTCCCAGGATTTGCCGGGAGAGATCGACGGCGCCAGCTTGCGCCGGCCGAAGGCCTTGCCGGCGAAATAGGCGCCGATGTCGGCGATCCAGACGATCACCATCGCCGACAGCAGGTAGAGCGGCGATTGCAGGAACAGGGCGACGATGGCGACGAAGCAGCCAAGGATGGCGATGCCATAGACGCCACCCAGCAACCGATTGCCGACGCCGCCCACCGGTGGCAGGCCGATCTTCAGCGCCGGCGCCAACCGGACCACCCAGATCGCCACGCACAGGCTGAACAGCAGCGTGGTGTCGGCGGCCGCGCCCTGCCAGGCGAGCGCGACGAACACCACGCTCCAGAGCACAGCCGCCAGCCGCGGCCCGGCAAAACCGAACAGCCGCGCACTTTCCCAGGCGGCGGCAGCGATGAACAACGTCGCAATCGCCAGCATCGCCGGAAATGAATCGAAGTACAGGGTCGGCAGCAGTATGGCGAGCAGGGCCAGCGCCGTCAGCACGCGCGTCTTCAGCATCAGACCGCCTTTTCCTGTTCCATCAGTTGCTGGCTGGTGCGGCCGAAACGCCGTTCGCGCTGCTGGTAGGAGGTGATCGCCAGGTTCAGCGCAGCGGCGTCGAAATCCGGCCAGTAAGTATCGGTGAAATACAGTTCGGTATAGGCCAGCTGCCACAGCAGGAAGTTGGAAATTCGCTGCTCGCCGCCGGTCCGAATGAACAGGTCAGGCTCCGGTGCGTACGCCATCGCCAGCCGCTCGGCCAGCTGTTCCTCCTGGAACACCGTGCCATGCGGCGATTCGTCGACCATGCGCTGCATCGCCTGCATGATGTCCCAGCGGCCGCCGTAGTTGGCGCACACGGTGACAGTCAGGCGAGTGTTGTTGGCGGTGCGTCGTTCGGCGTTGACGATCAGCTGGCGCAGGCGGGCGTCGAAGCGGCTCAGGTCGCCGACCACCTTCAGGCGGATGCTGTTGGCGTGCATCTTGGCGACCTCGCGCTCGAGCGCCGTCACGAACAGGTGCATCAACAGCGACACTTCTTCCTGCGGCCGGCGCCAGTTCTCGGAACTGAAGGCGAACAGCGTCAGGTACTCGACGCCGCGCTGGATGCAGGCTTCGACCACCCCGCGCACCGCTTCCACGCCCTTCGCATGGCCGGCGACGCGCGGCAGCAGCCGCTTGGTGGCCCAGCGGCCGTTGCCGTCCATAATGATGGCGATATGACGCGGCACCGGCGCGCTGTCGGGGATCGCTTGGGTCGAACTGATGTAAGCCATGGGGAAAGCCGGGGTTGGCTCGCGGCGCGGCCGACGGGCCGCGGTCGCGCTCACACCGTCAGCACGTCCTTTTCCTTTTCCGCGACCAGCTTGTCGATCTCGACCACGAACCTGTCGGTCAGCTTCTGTACCTCGTCCTGCGCGCGCCGCTCCTCGTCCTCGGAACAGGCCTTGTCCTTGACCAGTTTCTTCAGGCTTTCGTTGGCATCGCGCCGGATATTGCGCACCGCCACCTTGGCGTCCTCGGCCTCGCCCTTGACCAGCTTGACCATTTCCTTGCGCCGCTCCTCGGTCAGCGGCGGTGTCGGCACCCGGATCAGGTCGCCGTGCGTGGCCGGATTCAGGCCCAGGTCCGATTCGCGGATCGCCTTTTCGATCACCGCGACCATTTTCTTTTCCCACGGCTGCACGCCGATGGTACGGGCGTCGACCAGCGTCACATTGGCCACTTGGCTGATCTGGGTCGGCGTGCCGTAGTAGTCGACCATCACGTGATCGAGAATGCCGGTGTGAGCCCGGCCGGTGCGCACCTTGGCCAGGTCGGCCTTCAGCGTCTCGATCGATTTCTGCATTCTTTGCTCTGCATTCTTCTTGACTTCAGCGATGCTCATTCTGCTCTCCTCTCATGCAACGAGTAAAACACGGATTTCATACATGGACCAGGGTGCCCTCGTCCTCGCCCAGGATCACGCGCGTCAGCGCGCCTGGCTTGACGATCGAAAACACCTTGATCGGCAGCTTCTGGTCGCGGCACAGCGCGAAGGCGGTGGCGTCCATCACCTGCAGGTGCTTGGCGATCGCTTCGTCGAAGGTGATCGTCGAATGACGGGTCGCGGTCGGATCCTTCTTCGGGTCGGCGGTATAGACGCCGTCCACTTTGGTCGCCTTCAGCACGATCTCGGCGCCGATCTCGGCGCCGCGCAGCGCCGCCGCGGTATCGGTGGTGAAAAACGGATTGCCGGTGCCGGCAGCGAAAATTACGATCTTGCCCTCTTCCAGGTACTGCAGTGCCTTCGGCCGCACATACGGCTCGACCACCTGCTCGATGCCGATCGCCGACATCACGCGCGCGGTCAGGCCGACCTGACGCATCGCATCAGCCAGCGCCAGCGAGTTCATCACAGTTGCCAGCATGCCCATGTAGTCGGCAGTGGCGCGATCCATATTCTGCGCTCCCGGAGCCACCCCGCGGAAGATGTTGCCGCCGCCAATCACCAGCGCCAGCTCCACTCCCAGTTCCGCCACTTCCGCCACGTCCGCCACCATGCGCTCGATGGTCGCCCGATTGATGCCGTAGGCATCGTCGCCCATCAGGGCTTCACCGGAGAGTTTGAGCAGCACGCGCTTGTAGGCAGGTTTGGTCATGGGCGGGATTCCTTGTGGCGTTCCGATTCAGTGAAGGACGGGATAGAGTGTATGTGATTTGGCCGCGCTGCTGCCATTCCGCGTCAAACCGGCGGCTCGAACCGGCCGCGAACATGCGGCCGGATTCAAAAAACGGGCCTTGCGGCCCGCTGGTGGTGGCTCAGCCCTTGGCGGCGGCCACTTGAGCGGCAACTTCGGCGGCGAAGTCGTCCTGCTTTTTCTCGATGCCCTCGCCGACCACGTACATCGTGAAGCCCGTGACCACGGTGCCGGCCGCCTTCAGCATCTGTTCGACGGTCTGCTTGTCGTTTTTGACGAACGGCTGATTCAGCAGGGAAACTTCCTTCAGGTACTTCTGCACGCTGCCTTCCACCATCTTGGCGAGGATGTCGGCCGGCTTGCCGGATTCGGCCGCCTTCTGCTCGGCGATTGAACGCTCCTTCTCGATCAGGTCGGTCGGCACGTCGGCGGACGACAGCGACACCGGCTTCATCGCCGCCACGTGCATCGCCACATCCTTGCCAACCTGGTCGTCGGCGCCGTCGAATTCGACGATCACACCGATCCGGGTACCGTGCAGGTAGGCGCTCAGCTTGGCATCGGTAGCGAAGCGTCGGAAGCGGCGGATCGACATGTTTTCACCGATCCGACCGACCAGCTCGGTACGCTTTTCCTCGACGGTCTTGCCGTCCAGCGGCAGCGCGGCCAGCGCCGCCAGGTCGGCCGGATTGTTTTCCGCCACCAGGCGGGCGCAGTCGTTGGCCAGCTTGATGAATTCGTCGTTCTTGGTGACGAAGTCGGTTTCGCAGTTGACTTCGACCAGCGCGCCGACCTTGCCGGCCAGATAGGCCGCCACCACGCCTTCGGCGGTGATACGGGATGCCGCCTTGGAGGCCTTGCTGCCCAGTTTGACACGCAGGATTTCTTCGGCCTTGGCCATATCGCCGCCGGCTTCGGTCAGCGCCTTCTTGCATTCCATCATCGGCGCATCGGTTTTTGCGCGCAGTTCGCCGACCATTGCTGCTGTAATTGCCGCCATGTTTTTTCTCCTAGCTCAATCGACGTCTTGTCGGACGTCAAGAATCAAAATACGTTCAGATTTGCCTAAAAAAAAGGGGCCAACCGTCGTTGCCCCTTTCTGGTGGCGCCGGACGCAAGCGCCCGGCGCAGCGGAGGCCCGGCTTACGCCTGCTCGTTGACCTCGACGAATTCGTCGCCATCCTTGGCCGCCTCGATCACGTCGTGCATCGCCTGCGAACGGCCCTCCAGCACCGCGTCGGCGACGCCACGCGCGTACAGGGTGATGGCCTTGGACGAGTCATCATTACCCGGAATCACATAGGCGACGCCTTCCGGCGAGTGGTTGGTATCGACCACGCCGATCACCGGGATGCCGAGCTTGGCCGCTTCGGTGACCGCGCCCTTGTGATAGCCGACGTCGACCACGAAGATCGCATCCGGGATGCCGCCCATGTCCTTGATGCCGCCGATCGACTTCTGCAGCTTGGCCAGCTCACGCTCGAACATCAGCGCGTCTTTCTTCGACAGTTTATCGACCGAGCCGTCGGCCAACGACGCTTCCATGTCCTTCAGGCGCTTGATGGAGGTCTTGATGGTCTTGAAGTTGGTCAGCATGCCGCCCAGCCAGCGCTGGTCGACATAGGGCACGCCGGCGCGCTGCGCCTCGGCGGCCATGATGTCGCGCGCCTGGCGCTTGGTGCCGACCATCAGGATGGTGCCGCGATTGGCGGACAGCTGGCGCACGTACTTCATCGCCTCCTGGTACATGACCATGGTCTTTTCCAGGTTAACGATATGGATTTTGTTGCGATGGCCGAAGATATAGGGGGCCATCTTGGGGTTCCAGAAGCGGGTCTGGTGGCCGAAATGGACACCGGCTTCCAGCATTTCACGCATGGTAACGGACATGAGTTTCTCCAGGGTTAGGTCTGGAATCCGGCAGTCACCCGTGCGGGCACCCTTTGGGGCCGGATTCGCGATTTACAAAAAATTGCCCGACAATCGATCAGGCAAGCCCATGATTGTACTGCAGGACAGCACTTTCATTCAAGTCCGCCACTGTCCTTGCGCCGACGCACCCGGCGACGCTGGACTATAATTGCCACCTCTACCGTTTTCTTGTCCCGGTCGCTTCCGACCGCGTCGCCCATGACTTCCATTTCCATCAAGACCGCCGAAGACATCGCCGGCATGCGCGTTGCCGGCCGGCTCGGCGCCGAAGTGCTCGACTACATCGCCCCGTTCGTCAAGGCCGGCGTCACCACCAACGAGCTGGACCGCCTGTGCCATGAATACATGGTTAAGGTGCAAGGCACCATCCCGGCGCCGCTGAACTATTGCCCGCCCGGCTACCGCCCGTATCCGAAGGCGGTCTGCATCTCGGTCAACGACGTGGTCTGCCACGGCATCCCGGGCGACAAGGTGCTGAAGAACGGCGATGCGCTGAACATCGATGTCACCGTGATCAAGAACGGCTATCACGGCGACACCAGCCGCATGTTCTACGTCGGCGAACCGTCGATCCTGGCCAAACGGCTGGGCGACATCACCTATGAATGCATGTGGCTCGGCATTTCGAAGATCCGGCCCGGCGCGCACCTGGGCGACATCGGCCACGTGATCCAGCAGCACGCGGAAAAGGCCGGCTACAGCGTGGTACGCGAGTTCTGCGGCCACGGCATCGGCAAGGTATTCCACGAGGAACCGCAAGTGCTGCACTACGGCCGCCCCGGCACGCTGGAAGAACTGAAGGCCGGAATGATCTTCACGGTGGAGCCGATGATCAACGCCGGCCGCCGCGAGATCCGCGAAATGGGCGACGGCTGGACCATCAAGACCAAGGACCGCAGCCTGTCCGCGCAATGGGAACACACGGTGCTGGTGACCGAAACCGGCTATGAAGTGCTGACCGTGTCGCCCGGCATGCCGGCGCCTCCCGCCTTCATCCTCGCCCAGGACGCAACGCCCGCTCCCGCCTGAGCATGACGCCGGTCGCGCGCACCCTGAAGGAAAGGATCAGGAACGGACGGCAGGCGGCAATCGACGCCTTCGAAGCCGATGGCAGGCCGGAACGGCTGTTGGTGGCGCTACGGCGCAACGTCGACGCGGCACTGATCGAAGTCTGGCAGGCGGTGGCGCCGCCATCCGGCATCGCGCTGGTGGCGGTTGGCGGCTACGGGCGCGGCGAACTGTTCCCGCATTCGGACGTCGACGTGCTGATCCTGCTGGAAACGGCCGCCGACGCTGCGCTGCAGGAAAAGCTGGAACAGCTGATCCAGCAATTCTGGGATCTCGGCCTCGATATCGGCCACAGCATCCGCACCGTCGAGGAATGCCTGGCCGAGGCGGCGGCCGACATCACGGTACAGACCAGCCTGCTGGAAGCGCGGCTGGTGGCCGGCAACCGCGTGCTGTTCCGCTTCCTGCAGGACCGTATCGTCGCCGCCGTCGATCCGCGCGCCTTCTTCCGCGCCAAGACGCTGGAAATGCGCCAGCGCCACCTGAAGTACGAAGACACGCCGTACAGCCTGGAGCCGAACTGCAAGGAAAGCCCGGGCGGCCTGCGCGACCTGCAGGTGATCCTGTGGGTTGCCAAGGCGGCCGGCCTCGGCGATTCCTGGCGCAAGCTGGCGCAGCGCGGCCTGATCACCGCCGCCGAGGCGCGCCAGCTGACGCACAAGGAGCGCGCTTTCAAGGACATCCGCATCCGCCTGCACATTGTCGCCGGCCGCCGCGAAGACCGGCTGGTGTTCGACCTGCAAACGCCGATCGCGGAATCGTTGGGCTTTCGCACCACTGACGCCCACCGCGCCAGCGAAACCCTGATGCAGCGCTACTACTGGGCGGCCAAGACGGTGACCCAGCTGAACACGATCCTGCTGCAGAACATCGAGGCCCAGCTGTTCCCGCAGCCGTTGGTGGTGCAGGCGCTCAACCAACGCTTCAACCGCGTCAACGGCCTGCTCGACATCGCCGCCGACGACACCTTCGAGGCCGCGCCCTCGACGATGCTGGAAGCCTTCCTGCTGCTGGCGCGGCATCCGGAACTCAAGGGCATGACTGCGCGCACACTGCGCGCGCTGTGGCACGCGCGCCTGAAGATCGACGCCGCCTTCCGCCGCGATCCGGCCAACCGTGCATTGTTCATGCAGATCCTGCAAGCGCCGCAGGGTGTCACCCACGCGCTGCGGCGCATGAACCAGACCAGCGTGCTGGGGCGCTACCTGCCGCCGTTCCGGCGCATCGTCGGCCAGATGCAGCACGACCTGTTCCATGCCTACACGGTGGACCAGCACATCCTGATGGTGGTGCGCAACCTGCGCCGCTTCACGCTGTCCGAGCATGCGCACGAATATCCGTTCTGCAGCGAGCTGATCGCCGACTTCGCGCGGCCATGGGTGCTGTACGTGGCGGCGCTGTTCCACGACATCGCCAAGGGCCGCGGCGGCGACCATTCGCTGCTCGGCACGCAGGATGCGCGCCGCTTCTGCCGCGAGCACGGGCTGGCGAAGGAAGACGCCGACCTGATCCAGTTCCTGGTGGAGCAGCACCTGACCATGTCGCTGGTGGCACAAAAGCAGGACATGTCCGATCCGCAGGTGATCCGCGACTTCGCCGAAAAAGTCGGCAGCCGGCGCCGCCTGACCGCGCTGTACCTGCTGACAGTGGCCGACATCCGCGGCACCAGCCCGAAGGTGTGGAACGCCTGGAAGGGCAAGCTGCTGGAAGACCTGTACCGGATCACGCTGCGCGTGCTGGGCGGCGAGGCGCCGTCGGCCGACCGCGAGCTGGACAACCGCCAGCAGGAAGCGCTGAAGACGCTGCGTCTGTACGGCTTGCCGGAGACCGCGCACGAGGCGCTGTGGCGTCAGCTCGACGTCGGCTATTTCCTGCGCCACGAGGCGTCCGACATCGCCTGGCAGACGCGCATGCTGTACGCCCGCGTCGACAGCCCGGTGCCGGTAGTGAAATGCCGGCTGGCGCCAATCGGTGAAGGGGTGCAGGTGACCGTCTACTGCCGCGACCGTGCCGACCTGTTCGCGCGCATCTGCAGCTATTTCGACCACAAGAACTTCAGCATCCTGGACGCCCGCATCCATACCACCCGCCACGGCTACGCGCTGGACACCTTCCTGGTGACGGCGGCCATGTACGCCGGTGACTATCGCGGGGTGCTGAGCCTGATCGAAAGCGAGCTGGCGCAGCAGGTCGATTCCGACGCGCCGCTGGCGCCGCCGGCGCGCGCGCGGCTGTCGCGGCAGTCGCGCAGCTTTCCGATCGCGCCGACCGTCGACCTGCGCCCGGACGAGCGCAGCCAGTACTACCTGCTGTCGATCTGCGCCAACGACCGCAACGGCCTGTTGTACGGGATCGCCAGCGTGCTGGCGCGCTACCGCGTCAACCTGCACAGTGCCAAGATCATGACGCTCGGCGAGCGTGCCGAAGACGTGTTCCTGGTCGATGGCGACGCGCTGCACGACGCGCGCAGCCAGATCCGGCTCGAAACCGAGCTGCTGGAAGCGCTGCAGGTGTAAGCTCTTTTCCCCTCTCCTTTCCCGACCGGCATCGCCATGACCGAACCGCTCCGCCTCTCCAAACGCATGTCCGAACTCGGCCTCTGCTCGCGCCGCGAGGCGGACGAATGGATCGCACGCGGCTGGGTGCGGGTGGACGGCAAGGTGGTATCCGAACTCGGCAGCAAGGTGCTGCCGCAGCAGAAGATCAGCATCGAGCGCCAGGCCAGCGCCGAACAGGCGCGGCGCGTGACGATCCTGCTGCACAAGCCGGTCGGCTACGTCAGCGGCCAGGCCGAGGACGGCTACCGGCCGGCGTCGGTGCTGGTCAGCGCCGCCAGCCGCTGGAGCGGCGACAGCGCGTCGCAGCAGTTCCAGCCGGCGCAGCTGCGCAGCCTGGTGCCGGCCGGGCGGCTCGACATCGATTCCACCGGCCTGTTGGTGCTGACCCAGGATGGCCGTATCGCCAAGCAACTAATCGGCGAGGATTCGACGATCGACAAGGAATACCTGGTGCGCGTGCAGTACAGCCGCCCCGGCCGCCTGCCGGACGCCGACCTGAAGCGCCTGAACCATGGCCTGTCGCTGGACGGCAAGGCGCTGAAGCCCGCCAAGGTGCGCTGGCAGAACGACGACCAGCTGTCGTTCGTGCTGCGCGAAGGCAAGAAGCGGCAGATCCGCCGCATGTGCGAAGCGGTCGGGCTGAAGGTGATCGGTTTGAAGCGCGTGCGCATCGGCCGCGTGCGGCTGGGCGAGCTGCCGCCCGGGCAATGGCGCTATCTGCGCGCCGACGAGCAGTTCTAGCCGGCGCCGCGGCATGGAAGTGCGCCGCTATTTCATCGGCTTTTCGCCGCAGCGCCACACCGGTGGGCTGGCCCGCATCGACGGCGCGGCCACGCGCGGCGCCGCTGACAGCTATCCGACGCGCGCGGCGATCGACCTGGCGC